>JAFGJC010000374.1 GCA_016929305.1 candidate division CSSED10-310 bacterium
ACGTCGTCTTACCATGATCCACATGACCTATCGTCCCTATGTTTACATGCGGCTTCGTTCGCTCAAATTTCTCCTTTGCCATCTCCTGTTGCCTCCTCCACTATTGGCGGGGTCATTACTCATTGACCCGCATCGCTCCATTTTTGGCCTCATTTAGCCCACGACCGGATTCGAACCGGTGACCTCCTCCTTACCAAGGAGGTGCTCTACCTACTGAGCTACGTGGGCAAGAGCATTATTTAAGAGCGGGAAACGGGGATCGAACCCGCGACCCTCAGCTTGGAAGGCTGATGCTCTACCGGCTGAGCTATTCCCGCAACAATAACTCTGGGGAGAGGAGGATTCGAACCTCCGAAGGCAGTTGCCAACAGATTTACAGTCTGCTCCCTTTGGCCACTTGGGTATCTCCCCTTTTTCGCCCGGATACGCGCCGGTGAAAGCTGGCGAAGGGATTCGAACCCCCGACCTAGTGATTACAAATCACTTGCTCTACCAGCTGAGCTACGCCAGCCAGGCAAAGCCCATAGTCTAAATTTATTTTCAACGATGTCAAGCAAAAAAAATAAATTTACCCCGAGCTCTGTAAACGTTTTCTGACAATCTCATACAGAACGATAGCTGCAGCTACAGAAACGTTTAGGGAACCGGAAGGTCCCCAAAGCGGGATCGAATAGATGTCATCACACGCTTTGCGAATTATCGGTCGCAATCCTTTGTTTTCGTTACCAAACACCAGAACCGTAGGGGTGTCACAATGGAATTCCAGCACTGATCGTGATGATTCCATGCTGATACCCACGATCCACATTCCATCATGCTTCAGACTGCTCAGCGATTGAGCGAGATTAGATGTTCGTATCAATGGAACACTGGCAAGCGTTCCAGCAGACGCTTTCATCGCTGTCGAAGAAAACGGCGATCCATGACGTTTGGGTACCAGTATGCCATCGACCGGAACGGCGGCAGCGGTCCGGGCAATGCTACCCAAATTTTGCGGATCCTGAATCTCGTCGAGAGCTATGACAAGTTTCCGCGAATCCCTGGTCTTTAGCTGCCAATCCTGAAATGACTGAAGGCTGCATTCGGAAAATCGTAAAACGATGCCCTGGTGGCTGCCCCCTCCTGCCAACCTATTTAAGACCGTTCTATCCACAAAAGAAACAACAGCTCCCGCCGCTTTTGCCTCTTTAATCAGCAATCGAAATTGATCCTGACCTGAAAGACTCGCTTGCACCCATAGATGCTCCAGCCGATCAGGAAACTCTTTTAAATATTCAGAGACAGGGTGTCTGCCATAGATAAGATTGTCATATTGCTTTTTAGCCACAGTAATTCCTAAAAACTCATCGTGATAACAGCTTCAGCTGCAATACCTTCTTCGCGCCCGGCAAATCCCATGCCTTCCGTTGTCGTCGCTTTGAGATTAATCAGAGTTTCAGAAATATCGAGCGCAGCAGCAATGTTTCTCTTCATCTGATCAATAAACGGCATCATCTTGGGTCGCTGAGCAATGATCACAGCATCAATCCAGTCAATACGCGCTGATGCATCGCCGACAATGGTTTTGATCTGCTTCAGTATCAGTAAACTTGAAATATCTTTGTATTCTGGATTGGTGTCCGGGAAATGCTTTCCAATATCTCCCCGACCGGCAGCTCCCAATATCGCGTCGCCAATAGCATGCAGCAATACATCGGCATCAGAATGACCCAGCAGTCCCTTTTCAAAAGGAATATGAACACCTCCCAAAATCAGTTTTCTGTCCCGGACAAGTTGATGAGCATCGTAACCAATACCCACACGAATTCGGTTTTGTTGCACAATACTCCCTCCTTCAACTGCCTGTTTCATGAACCCGACATCATCGGTAAAAATCCCAGAAGCATTTTCAAATCATCGTCCTGTATACGAAGTCCTGCTCCAAAGTAAATACTGTCTCTATCCTCATTCTGTAATAGAAAATCATCCCAGCCTGCCGTCAGAAAGATATTATCCGACACATTTAATTTACCGCCAATTTTGAAATGAGGATCGACATCTCTGCCAAAATCCCATGCATCCATTGAAACGGAAAAACGTTTTTTGTAAATTTCCCAATCAACCCCAAAACCGCCCGTTGATTCAATTAAACCTCCTCGAAGCGTCAGACCATAGAATATTTTACCAAATTGAACATTATAGGTAAGCCTGGATCGGTCCCATTCCCGTTGTGTGAATCTTACATTGTCCGGAAAATCTGAAGGTTCTTCAAAATGATATTCATAGTCTTTCTCAAAGAATTCGCCATATGGCGCACTCACAAGTTCAATCAGATAAAATTTGTCCGGTCTAGGCTGTATATGAAGCGAAATATAATTTTTCACTTCGTTATCAGCCGATAGGTACTCTCCACGATAACCAAGATACAGCTTGGTTTCGCTTGCCTGCCCAAGAAACTTACGGAAATCGAGAGCTGTTTTATCAATATCGACGAGAGCCGTATTCAAATTATGATGAAATTCGTCATCATTAATCAGTTTTCCAAGAGAACCTTCACCTCTGTCAATACGCTCAACCATATCACTCATTTTCGACATAGTTCGGTTAAGATCCGATGATGCGGTGGTCACATTCTGCACGGTATCATTCAAATTGCTTCGGTTATCGTGCACGATGGTGCGGACATCGGCCAGAATGAGTCTAAGATCGCTGGAAATTGCCGGAACTGTTTCAGCTAAAGCAGCAATGACTTTCTGAAGATCTTCGAGTGTTCTGTTCAAATTGCCCTGATTGTTTTGGACAATCGTCCGCAAATCAGCACTGATAGCTCGGAAATTCTGAACGATTTCACCGATTTCCTCGTCGTTGGCCTCGGCAGTATCTGCCAGAGATGTAGTGAGTCTGTCCAAGTTGACAACGATACTTTGTATACGATTCGTATTTTCATCAGTACCGATAGCTGCACGCATTGCGGATGTTATCGCCTTGATGTCTTTTCCAATATCATTCACCGCACTCACAAGCTGATCCATGCTCACGGTTTCATGCCCATATACCGTTTCATTATCCTTCAGAATTGGAGCTCCCAGTGTGCCACCCCTAATGGACACGTACTTCTCACCCATGAATCCCATGGAACCGACCTCTATAACAGCATCTTTACGTATGCTGGTATTTGGGTACAGTTTCAAGGTAACTTTCGCCAATCCCTCATCCAAAGCAATCTCACTCACCGATCCGACTTCAACACCGGCATACCTGACGATGGCTTTTGTTTCCAGTCCGGTTACCGTATCAAAAAGTACGTGTATTCGATATCCCTCATCTTGCTGCCAGGGAAAGCGATCACCGTTAATTTTGAAACTAAAATAAACAACTACGGCAATGAAGGCCAAAACAACCAGTCCTACTTTCGATTCAGGCCTCATATCAATTGCCTCCTTTAAATCCGCTATTCCCTGCCTGGAACAGATTATTTTCCAAGTGAGCGGTTCGATCCGCAACAAATTCTTCGACTTCAGGAATAGAGCAAGATCGCATTTCTTCCGGAGTACCGATCTTGATTATTTTGCCATTATAGAGCATGGCGATGCGATGAGCTATTCGGTATGCGCTTCGAATATCATGGGTTATCGTAATGGAAGTAACATGGAATCGATCGCGCGTTCTCACAATCAGGCGATCAATAACACCGCCGACAACCGGATCCAAACCCGTTGTGGGTTCATCGTAGAGCATGATGTTGGGTTCCGGTGCCAAAGCTCTCGCCAATCCAATACGTTTTCTCATTCCGCCGGACAAATCGGAAGGCATCAGATTACCGGAATTGTCCATATCAACTAAATTTAACATCTCATCAACCCGTTTTCGAATTTGATCCTCATCTCGAACTCCCCGTTCACGAAGCGGGAAAGCGACATTGTCAAAAACCGACATGGAATCGAACAGCGCGCCGCCCTGAAACAGCATTCCAAATCGGCACATAAATTCCTGTAATTCATAACCTGACAGATCTTGCACATTAATATCATCCACCGTAACCATTCCATTATCCGGTCGTAGTAAACCAATGACATGTTTTATCAAAACACTCTTTCCTGTGCCACTCGCTCCGATAACCGCGACGGATTCACCTTCATAGATATCCAGATCGACACCATCGAGCACTTTTTTTTCGCCGAATGACTTCTCGAGCCCTCTAATCTGTATTTTTACTTTTCGTGAATTCTGCATAACTCATCAAACGCTGAAAAACAATGCACCCATAAAATAATCGATGATAAGAATCAACATCATGGAAATGACAACTGCAGAAGTTGTCGCTTTGCCGACACCTTCCGCACCTCCGGATGTATAAAAACCTTTATAACAACCGGTCAGGGCAATGGTAAGCCCAAAAACCGCTGATTTTATCAATCCGGAATACACATCCTCATATTCCAGATAATTGAACGAAGCACGGATATAGACCGTTGGATTTAAACCATAGACCTGGGTGGAGACTAAAAATCCACCTCCTATTCCAAGCCCGTCTGCGAGCATTGTTAGAATCGGCATCATGATAAATGCAGCGATAAATCTTGGAACAATAAGATAGTGAACAGGATTCACAGCCAATGTATAAAGCGCGTCAATTTGTTCAGTAACCCGCATCGTTCCGAGTTCAGCAGCCATGGCTGATCCCACTCGTCCTGCAACAATCAATCCGGTCAACACCGGTGCCAGTTCGCGGCACAGGGCAATCGCCACCATCGTTCCAATAAGGCTTTCCGCATTGAATCGTTTGAAGGAGGAGTAGCTCTGTAACGCAAGAATACCTCCCGTGAAGGTTGCCGTTATCATCACGACCGGAAGCGATCGAACGCCAATCTCTTCCATATGTTTAAACACGAGAGCAATTCTAAAGGGACGGCGAAACAGCCATTTGAGAGTATCAATAAGCAGCAGAGCCAGTCTGCCGGCTTCATTGATAAATCTCAGAATAGGTGCGCCCAGGTAGAAAAGAAATTTATCCATTCCGCAGCCCCTGAATCATTCGAAATCTTCAGAGAAATACGTGGCAGGCATTTCCGAATCTCCAAAATATATATCCTTAAACTGCAGCAAGCTTTCACGGAAAGCCAGATAAATCGATCCGGTTGGACCGTTCCTTTGCTTTGCTACTATAATTTCGGTAATACCTTTGGTGTTTTCCATTTTTTTATTTATTTCAATCTCTTTTATATCGTATTTTTCCGGTCGGTAAATCATCAGCACAACATCCGCATCCTGCTCAATCGCACCGGATTCACGCAGATCAGCGAGCTGCGGACGTTTCGTAGTGCGCGATTCTACGGCACGTGACAGCTGGGAAAGGGCAACGACCGGGCATTCCATCTCCTTAGCCATAAATTTCAATGTTCGGGAGATTTCACTGATTTCGAGTTGCCGGCTTTCCGCTTGCCGCCTTCCCTGCATCAACTGCAGATAATCAACAAGAATCAAACCCAACCCCGCCTTTGATTTAATTCGTCGTGCTCTGGACCGCATTTCCAGTATCGATACCGCTGGCGTATCATCGATGAAAATGGGAGCCTGTGAGAGTTCGGCAGCAGCTCGCGCAAGCCGGGACCAATCCTCGCCCCGGACAAAGCCTTTGCGCAAATTCTGCCCGTCAACCTCCGCTTCCGCGCATAACATTCGTTGCACCAACTGCTCCTCTGTCATTTCAAGACTGTAAATCAAAACGGGTGTTTTTTCCTGAACGGCAACATGGTGCGCGATGTTCAGTGCAAAGGTCGTCTTTCCCATGGCAGGTCTGCCGGCAATGATGATCAGTTCACCTTTATGCAAGCCGGTTGTTATTTTGTCCAAATCCTCAAAACCCGTTCCGATACCAGTCACTAGCGAAGGCTTTTCTGAAAGTGCCGCAAGTTCATCAAATGTTGTGTGGATGATATCCTTTATGTGCCTTGGACCACCCACTTCACCATATTGCGCAATCTCAAAAATCGAAGCTTCAGCCCTATCAACGATTTCTCTGACTTCCCCGCGACCCTCAAAACCAGACTGTACAATCCTCTCGGCAGCACCGATTAAATCCCGTAAAATGGCTTTTTCCTTGATGATATGAGCATAGTATTCAAGATTCGTTGCGGATGAAGCTTCTTCCGGAAGCCTGGCAAGAAATTCTGAACCGCCAACTGCATCCAGACCACAGGTTTTTTCCAGATGATTCTTTAAGGAAATTAAATCAATGATCTCATCAGTGTCCAAAATATCCGTCATTGCCTGAAAAATCAGTTGATGAGATTCTTTGTAAAAATCTTCTTTTTTTACAATGTCAATAACATTGTTTAATATATCATTTCGCAGGAGAACGCCCCCAAGAACCGCTCGTTCCGCCTCTAAATCATATGGAGGTAGTTTAGATGTTGAAGAGGCGTCGGTTGTCATAAATGCATTGACTCAGGGCACTATTTGACGACCCAAACCTTGAGGACCGAATCAATCTCTGTCGCAAGTTTAATTTTAACCGGATATATCCCTAATGATTTAATGGGTTCGTCTAAAATTATCTGTTTTTTATCAAGCTTGATTCCCTCGTTTTCAAGCGCTTTAACAATATCTTGCTGTGTTACTGATCCAAAAAGACGATCGCCTTCGCTAACTTGTTTCACAATGGTGCACGACATTTTCCGCAGGTGCTTTGCCAGATCTTGAGCTTTAATCAGATCCTTGTTTTTGCGTATTTCAGCCAACTCCCGTTCCTTTTTCAGGAGTTTTACATTTGCATCCGATTCCTCATATGCAAATCCCTTGGGAATGAGGAAGTTTCTTGCAAAACCATTGGCAACTTTGACACAATCGCCTGCCTTACCCAAATTATCAACTGCCTGTCTTAAAATTACCTTCACAATTGATTCCTCCCATCAATCTCAGAACCCTGCGATCATAAGTCATTCACTATGATCCATCTATGTTCTGTCAATCACTCAACATATTATTCATCCTTTGTTTCTGGTTCAGCAGACTCATCATCTTCACCCGCTGTATCTTCATCATCATCTTCATCGGTTTCCTCGATCTCATCAGCTTCCTCGACCTCATCAGCTTCCTCGACCTCATCAGCTTCCTCGACCTCATCAGCTTCCTCGACCTCATCGGCTTCATCCGACTCGATTTCATCACTCTGATCATCTTCCAAAGTCATTTTCCCGCCGGATTCTGGTATTTCTGATTTGGACGCAGCGTATTCCGTCGCTGGTTTTGATGATGCACTGACAATCTTGTCAATGGTTTCATTGGAAATCTTCAATTGAAGTTCATTTAATTTGACGGTCTGATATTTAATGACATCATCAGAAATCTTAAACTGCCTTTCCAACTCGTCTTTCATCTCATGAGGACCTTGAATGTGCATAAGAACAAAATGGCCTTGTTTAAATTTCTTGACTTCATAAGCCAGCGTTTTCTTTCCCCATCTCGATAGCTTTTTAACATCACCGCCCATCTTTTTTATCATGGTTTCCCATTGCTTGAGTTTGCCCTCAATATCATCCGCCGCCAGATTGGGATTTAATATGCAAATGGTTTCGTACGTTTTCAGGATAGTGCCTCCTTTCGAAGAAGTGATCTCAACGCTTCATTGTTTCTGTTGATTCACTCGTTTCATCATCTTTCGGTTTTATCCGGCGTTGATTATACCGGTTCATTGCTGCAATTGCACCTTCAAATAATATTGTTTCCAAAGCGGATTCAGCAGTCTGCAAGCCAGCAAGGAAATCCACTGCATCCACAGGTTTTGAAAGAACATATGTTCTAGATTCAACATCATCTTCTGGATGCCCGATACCCACCCGTATCCGAGTAAATTTATCGGTATCGATACAATCGATAATTGATTGTAAACCAAGGTGACCTGCAGTTCCGCCATCAATTTTTATTTTAACTCGACCCGAATCAAGATCGAGATCATCGTGAATAACTATCATTTCTTCCGGACAAATGGATTTTTCCCGTAATACCCTGGCAACAGGAAATCCGGAACGATTCATATAGCTAAGAGGTTTCATAACAACAAGCGATTGTCCTTTAACCCTGATGTTACAGCTTGTGTAATCCGGTCTAGTGATCCATTCGTCTGCATGATGCTTTTGGGAGAACATATCACACAAGATAAATCCTGCATTATGCCGCGTACTTTCATACAATTTTCCCGGATTGCCCAATCCCACGATTATTCGATAACCCACAAAACCAATAGTCCAATGCTATTCTGTTGTCTGCTCTTCCGAAGCAGCTTCCGCTTCAGTTTCTTCTTCAGCTTCAACTTCAGTGATAGCTGCTTTTACCGAAATCACAGACACAATCACACGCTCTGGCTCATCAATTACAGTAAATTGCGATTTTGAATCAATATCTTTTATGTGAAGTGATTCACCGATTTTCAGATCATCGACGACAACCGGAACATACTCAGGAAGATTCCGAGGCAGGCATTTAATCCGAACATTTCGAGTTAAAAACTGCACTGCTCCACTCTGCTCCCTGACACCAAACGGTTTTCCGTCCAGTTTGATGGGCACGGTTGCGTAAATTTCTTGACCTATTTTAATTTCATAGAGATCCAAATGAAGGAAATCTCCCGATAAAGCATCCCTCTGAATATCTTTGACAAGTATTTGGCATTGAGATGTCTTGTCATCCGCTTTCAGATTCATATCCAAGATTTTCCGAGCTCCACCCAGAGAAATCACTTTTTCTAATTCCTGACGATCCAATTCGATCGGTAAAGCCTCCCGATAAGGGCTGTATAAAACTGCTGGAATTTTCCCTCTTCCGCGAATTTTCCGGTTGGCATTCTTCCCTAAATCCCTTCTGATGGTCGCATTTATTTCTATTGCCATTGATTTACTCCTCCAATAACTTCAATCGTTTTAATTAAACGAAAAGTGAGCTTATCGATGTTTCATGATGTGTTCGTTTTATTGCTTCAGCCAACAAAGGAGCAATGGACAGAACCATGATTTTCTTGCATTTTATCACGTCTTCAGTTGGTCTGATCGTATTTGTCGTGATCACCTCATCCAGATGGTCACTCGTTTCGATTCTCTCCAAAGCGGGACCGGAAAAAACGCCATGAGTTCCACAGGCGATAATCCGTTTTGCTCCTGCCTCCTTCAAGGCTGCAATAGCTTTCATCAACGTCCCGGCTGTATCAATGATATCGTCGATAATAAGCGCGTTTTTATTTTGAACATTCCCGATAATTCTGATCGATTCCGCCACATTTGCTCGTTCTCTGCGTTTATCAGCAACTGCCAGCTCTGATCCCAGGCATTTTGCTAAGAATTTAGCGCGTTCAACACCTCCTGCATCCGGGGAGACGACAATTAAATCAGAAACATAATGTTTACTTTCGAGATAATCGAGGAAAACAGGAGTGGCATACAGATGATCAACGGGAATCTTAAAAAATCCCTGTATTTGGCCTGCATGCAGGTCCATTGTTAAGACCCTGTTTGCACCTGCTGCTGTGAGAAGATCGGCGACCAGCCGTGCTGTTATGGGGACACGCGGTTTATCTTTTCTGTCCTGTCTGGCATAACCATAATACGGCAGTACAACGGTAATCCTATCTGCAGAGGCTCTTTGAGCCGCATCAATCATAATGAGCAGCTCCATTAAATTATCGTTAGCAGGACTTGAAGTCGGTTGAACAAGAAAAACATCTTTTCCGCGAATATTCTCCTGAATTTGAATAAAAATTTCCCCGTCAGCAAAACGGTTGATTTCAATTTTACCGGGTTCGATACCGAGAAAGTCACAGATTTCTTTCCCGAGCAATGGATGAGCGCTTCCATGGAAAACCTTCATTTCATACCCCTTAACCGGCAAACCAAACTCCCAAACGCAACGTTCGAAATCAAAAAGTTATGCTGGGGCGGTAGGATTCGAACCTACGTATGCTGGTGCCAAAAACCAGTGGCTTACCGCTTGCCGACGCCCCAGTCGATTTCCGAACGAACATCAACAATTTCAGTCAGTTCCACCCAGGGAAACTGACCAACGGCTCTTTCAAATGACCGTTCAGCTTCCGATCGACTGCAGTACAGACCGAAAACCGTTCCTCCGCTTCCAGATACCGCTGCCGCATCTGCGCTTTGCTGCAATATCCAGTTTTTTATCCGCTTAAGTTCAGGATGCTCATGTAAAACAACTGTTTCCAGATCGTTACAAATCATTGACAACAGTTGATGTGACCAACCCTCTCCTTCGCGGAAAGCGGAGCGTATATTAGGGATGCTTTTACGCCTTGTCAAGTCTAGATTTAAGTTCTTATAAATCCTGGCGGTGATCACGGGGAATCCTGGATTAATCAATAATACCCATAATTTACCGGGTGTTGCCAAAGGAGTTATTATTTCGCCAATCCCTTCCGCCAATACCGTCCCCCCATAAAGGAAAAACGGCACATCAGCACCCAAAGTCGATGCAATCTCCAATAGTTCATTGAAGGATAAAATTTCATGAAAATACCTATTTAAGGCAATCAACGCAGCAGCGGCATTGGATGACCCTCCACCCAATCCCGCAGCTACGGGAATACGCTTTTCGATATGCAACCGGAATCCAGTTCGTCGGCCAGTTTTTAGAAAATACCTTTCCGCCGCTCGACAAACTATATTTGAGTTGTCCAGAGGGAATTTCCATGCTGAATCTGCAGTCAACACCATGCCATCTTCGCAAAAATCGAAATTCAGGTCGTCCGCCAATGCAATCTGTTGCATTACCGATCTTACATCGTGATAACCATCCTGCCGTTTCCCCAGGATATGCAACAATAAATTGATTTTTGCGTATGATTTCAAATGCATACTACTCAAAAATCCTTTCGATTTCTTCTCGCGTACAATCCCTGATTCCTATTGGAAATTGAAATTTCCTGAACTGAGTCGGATCAACGAATTTTCTGACTTTCCATTGACATTCAATACGAAAGTCCCAGGGTTCCGCGGATAGCGACATCGCACCAGAATGTGACGCATTCGCAGGTACATGTTTTACTGTCAAAGATTGAGCAGTGCTAATATTTTTAAACGTTTTGATGGTCATCTGTTCAGGCCATGGCTGAAGTCCAAGAAGATTCCATAAAAATGAAACGGATATCTCAATGCCGTATTTTTCTTCAAAAAACCTTCGAAATTGCCGAGTTTTTATCACACATTGACTGGTCAAATCATAAAGGATCAATACCTCATCATCGTAGTATCCTATGCACAAACTGTTGCCCATCGGATCCAAAATATCAAACTGAATCC
>JAFGJC010000375.1 GCA_016929305.1 candidate division CSSED10-310 bacterium
AGCCGGCGAATATATGGTTTTAAGCGGATCCCGAAATACCGGGCTAGGGTTGTTCGCGCTGGCTGTGATGCTGACAGCGATCGGAGAGTGGGTACGACGAAAGAAACGGCAGTGTTCGGCGAGTCTGCCGGTGTTCTGGAAGGCCGGCTGGGCTCACATCGCGGTCATCATTATCATCATCATAACAATTGGCGTGAAATTCTACCGGTTCGAAGCAGCGCCTGAAGGTCTGGCATTCGATGAAGCGGTAAAAGGTGCCGTAGCTGCCAATATCCTCACGGGAAATGTTTCATTTGAGCCGTATATCGCGATGAAGGAATCGCCGTTCTATTATCTTGTTGCGTTTTTCATGTGGTTATTCGGTTACACCACTGCTGCCATGCGTTTGACGGCAACGGCTTTCGCCGCTGCCGGTCTTCTGCTTATGCACGGTCTGCTCCGGCGCATGTTTGATTTTCGAGTTGCCTTCGTTTCCTCAGTACTGATGACCGTATCCCTTTGGCACAACACTGTCAGCCGGATCTGCCAGCGACTTGTACTTTTGCCATTGGTTACAGCTATGGTGATGCTGTGTATTTACAAAATACACAAAACGGGGCGCTGGTACTGGTTCATGCTGCTGGGATTCACGGCGGGCGCAGGTTTCTATACCTATCCACCGATGAAAATATTTCTTGTGATCATCATTCCGGTCCTTATCTATGAAATTTGCAAACGACCCCGGTGGGTAATGCAGCAATGGCTTAAAACAATCCTCTCCGCCGCATGCTTTCTACTCCTGCTCACAATACCATTAGGCCGGGATGCATTCCGGTTTCCCAGCGTTCATTTCTCTGCCGCACCGTTTGGATATGCGGATCAGAGCTACCATCTCCCCGATAATTTGACCTACAATCTGAAAGATTTGTTATGGACCTGGCATTCCCATCCGCTGCATGGCGGGACAAAACGACCGATCAATATACCGTTTCCGCTTCTGGATCCCGTCACGGGTGTTTTTTTCCTGATCGGACTGGCGGTGTGTGTCATGCGCATTCGCCGGTTTCCCGAAGCGCTGCTTTTGTTTGGCTTTTTAGCCGGCGTGATGCCCGGTGTTCTGTTCACGCCCTTTCAGCGGCGTCTGGTTATTGCAACGTTTCTTGCATTCCCGATTTCAGCGCTCGGATTTATCCATGCTGCAGAATCTGTGTTTCTTGCATTTCAAAAACGGCAATTTGGACGGCGTTGTGCTGCGTGTTCTCTAGCCTTGATTCTGTGGCTGCCGGTGGTATCCGGTTGGAAAATTCTGAATGATAAATTGTTTCATTATGACCGGTATTATGCGATTTCAGCTGCCCATGAATATACCGCAAAACTGGTTTGCAGGGGTTACGATGTAATGTTTTGCGGCCGGTTTGATCCGCCCAGATTCAACCTGGCGTATTTTCAGGAAACCCATGATGTGGCAGGAAACATGATCAAGAGAGTGCGAAATATCAACAATCTTCCTTCAATACCACTCCACAGCGGATGCGAGCATGATATGGCGATTCTTATGACACGTTTCCCAAGCCTGGGTCATTTCGAAAAAAAATTGCGGGATACTTATCCGCATGTGATGCGGGAAGATCACCGGCGTGGCGGGCAAATAGTATACATCGTGTTTCTGATACCTCACGAGGATATCGAAACCTCAGTTGACAGACGTAATCGATCTTCGTTGAGATAACTGCTGTTGTTTTTGCGAGGTGGTATTGCCGTTTATTTTTTCCTGCAATTTCCTTCGCGAGTAGATCCGGAAATATTCGCCTTTTTGAGTCATGAGTTTGCTATGGCGGCCGGATTCAACGAGCAGTCCGTTTTTAAGCACTAGGATCACGTCAGCTTTTTCCAGGGTTGCTGTCCTGTGGGAGGTAAAAATCGTTCTTGTACCGGGAAACTGTTCGAAGAGAACCTTCCAGAGATCTTCCTCGGTTTTTGCGTCGAGGTGCGCTGTAGCGTCATCCAGAACCAGAAGACCCGGATTGCCCAGCATGGCGCGAGCGATACTTATCCGCTGTTTCTGGCCGCCGGAGAGTGTCATGCCACGCAACCCGATCGGCGTATCGAAACCCATGGGGAACAAACGAATTTCGGGCATTAATTGTGCGCAATCCGCAACCCGGTTGACAGTGCTGTCAGGAATATCATCGCGTCCGAATCGAATATTGTTTTTTATCGTATCGGTAAAGAGGAGCGGTTCCTGAGATACATAACCGATTTTTTCGCGAAGGTATGCCAGGGGATAGCGATTTAACTGCTGTTCATCCAGAAAAATTTCCCCGTTATCCGGTTCATAAAACCGGCAGAGCAGGTTGATGATCGATGATTTACCCGATCCGACTTCACCGACAACAGCAACGGTTCGGGCATTTCCGGTATCAAAACTGAGATTTTTCACCAAGGAATGGCCGTTCAGAGTGTAGCTGACGTTATCGAACCGGATTCGACCTCGAAATGGGCCCGTTTCCACTGGATTTTCCGGATTGAGGATTTTGGGTTTCCAGCTTTCGATTTCTCTAAGCCGTGCGATGGAGATGGATGCCCGGCGGTAATCCACAAGAAATCCGCCGATATCGAACATTGGCCATACCATCATCAGGATGTAATAATCAAACGCCACGAACTCACCAACGGTCAGCCTGTTTTGAATGACCATCCAGCCGCCGGCGAACAGGATGAGAATTTGTGCGAGTTGCCAGAAGTAGCCATAGAGCAGGTGGACGAAGATATGATACCGCTCCGCATTGACTTCAGCCGCCGCCCGATCGCCGGCAACCTGACGGAATTTCAAGGCTTGCCGGTTTTCCGCACAATACGCCTGTATGATGCGGATACCGGAAAAACACGATTCGATGGTATCGTTAACCCGCGATATCAGTTTTTGAAGCGTATCGAATCGCTGATGCAACTTACGGGCAGATTTGAAATAAATAAAAACCTGCAACGGGAATGGGATCAATGTGATGAGCGCGAGATAGGGATTGATCAGGAACATGGCGGTAAAACAAAACACGATTTTCAGACTGGATTCCAATGCTCTGAATACACCCGAACAGGCAACCCAACTCAATTTCCGGCCGACATCGTCTGTGAGTCGTGTCACGAGATCTCCCGTTCGAAACCGGCTGTAAAACTCGTGATCCATAACCATCAATCGGTTGAATGTTTCCTGGCGGTATCGCCATTCCAGTTCAAGATTTGTTTTGGCTCGCCGCGTCGCATTGGTGACCGACAGCAGGAAGTTTATACTGCCCAGAAGAAACAGCAGAGCAATGGCCTGGGTGAGCAAACGCGATGAAAGGTCTGTTTTGATGGCATCAATAATATGGATATATATATAGGGAATGACGGCCGTAACGAGAGCGACGGCAACGGATTGCGCTCCGATAAGCAGCAACCGTTTCTTCAACGGGCGGTAGAATCCCATCATCCATGCCAGGTTGTCCCTGAATGTCATGACATGATCTCCTGCATGGTGCCGGATTGAAGCTGAAACATACTCCAGTAAATACCCGTATGTTCCATGAGTGACCGGTGGGTACCCTGTTCGACGACCTGGCCGTTTTGAACAACCAGAATATCATCCGCATCCATGATGGTTTGTAAGCGATGAGCAATGATAAACGCCGTCCGGTTTTCCAAAAGCAACTCCATGGCCGACTGTACAATTTGCTCTGTCATCGGATCGACGGAAGATGTGGCTTCATCCAAAACGAGTATTTGGGGATCATGCACCAACGCTCTGGCATAACTCAACAGCTGCCGTTCACCCATCGACAGATTTGCTCCATATTCACTAATTTCACCATGAACACCCTCCGAAGAGCGCCTGGAAACACTGTCAGCTTTAACGGATTTCAGTGCGTTTAGCACCGTTTCCTCCAAAATATCGGGATTTTCCAGTCGCATATTCTCCAGAATGGAGCCGGGAAACAGGACAATATCCTGAAGAACCAGTCCCAATTTTCGTCTCAGGTCCATCAGATCAATCGTGAGGATATCTTTGCCGTCAACATAAATAGTTCCTTTTTGGGGAATATAAAACCGGTAGAGAAGACTGATCAGTGTCGTCTTGCCGCTACCTGTCGGGCCAACGACCGCGGTGCGCCCGCCTTTGGGGACGGTGAAGGAAACATCTTTTAACACCCATTCTCCGGGATTATAGGCGAACCAGACATTTCTGAACTCGATAGCCGGTGCTTCCGTTTCCGTTGTGTCCGGTTTAGTGAGCGGCGGGGATTCCCTCGTGGCGGCATCCTGCCGGGGAAATTCCAGAATATCGATGATCCGCTTGGCACCGGCAAACGCTCGCTGGATAACATTGATTTGTTCACTCAAATGAAAAATCGGACCGAAAAACCGCTGAATATATCCAAGGAAGGCGACAAGAGTGCCGATGGACAGCAATTCCGGTTTTGTCAATGCCCAATGACCCCCAAACCCGAGAATCAGAATCGTTGCAAGAATGCTGAAGTAGAAAACGATGTGTCCGAAATAGTTAGACAGGCGTTCTCCACTGTATTCCACGTTGAATTTCGCCTGGTTGACCTGATTCATATGCTCGATAACATAAGCTTCCCGATTGAATGCCTGAACGATTTTAACTCCCCGGAAATATTCTTCCAGGTTGGCATAGATATCCGCCATCCGTTTCCGGACTTCGATAAAAATCGGTACGATTCTGGCATTGAAGTATTTGACAGCTAATATGACAAAAGGAACGACGCACATGAGAATCAGAGTCAGCCGTGGACTCAACGTAAACATCACTGCGAACATACCCAGCATCATGACCATATCCGAAAGAATGGTAACAACCGTATAAGTAAACATGGCTCGCAGAGCTTCGGTATCGCTTTCCACTCGGGAGAGTATTTGTCCGACGGGATGTTTATCGAAGAACGGTTGTGGAAGATGGGTCAGATGTGAAAAAACATCGATCCTGATATCTTTTACGATGGCTTGTCCAACGATTTCCAGTTTAACCTGTTGAATATAATTCAGAGCAAACGCGCCTGCAATTACCGCCAGATAAAGCAGACTTGTCTGGATCAATCCGCCAAGATCATGATTCGTGAAATCGACATCGATGGCATGCCGGACGATCAGAGGACCTGCAAGGGATAACAGAGATGAGGCAGCGAGCAGCAGGGCGCACCCAATGAGGCTTCTTAAAAAAGGTTTAAATCTCGGCAGAAGTTTTTTCAGCACGGAAATATCGAATGTTTGTTTCCGATAATCTTCTATTTCCGAATCATAGTGACGCATTGAAAATCTCCCGGTTTCTTCCGCTGGTAGTGTAGCAAAAAGGAAGGCAAATAATTAGTGTAAAAGTTGTTTGACGGGTTCCGCCGGGTTCTATAGTATTGGCGGTGACAGAGCAACATTTACTATTGAACAGCGAGGGTTAAGATCATGATTACTGATCCGACATATGATACAGGGCCATTCGGTACCGTTAATCTTGGAAAATCCGGGTTGCGGGCATCCCGGATATGTCTTGGAGCAATGACATTTGGAATTCAAGCGGACAAGGCGGAAGCTCATCGAATGCTTGATTACGCATTTGACAAGGGCGTAACGTTTTTCGATACGGCCAATGCATATGGTGCCGGGGAATCGGAACGGATTTTAGGGACCTGGATCAAAACTAAGCGCCATGACGTGATTGTAAGCACGAAGGTCCGCTATCAGGTGGGTTCGGATCCGATGTCGGTTGGTCTTTCACGCAGAGTGATTCGAACGGAAGTTGAACGGTCACTCAAGCGAATGCAAACCGATTTTATCGATGTGCTTTATCTTCACCAGCCGGATGATGCCACGGCTTTGGACGAGACGCTGCGAGCCGTTGAAGATGTTGTGCGAAGCGGCAAGGTGCATTGTCTGGGCGTATCGAATTTTGCTGCCTGGCAGATTGTACAGGCTTTGGAAATCGCAGCCCGGTTGCACGTTACAGCTCCTGTAATCGTTCAACCGATGTATAACCTTATCGCGCGAGGCATCGAACAGGAACTTATGCCTTGCTGCCGTCATTATCAACTGGCGGTGTATCCCTATAATCCTTTGGCAGCGGGTTTGCTGACCGGAAAACATGTGTTCGAAAAAACGGATCATAAAACGGGCAGATTCAAGGTGTTGCCATATTACAAGGATCGATACTGGCACCATATGATGTTCAATGCCGTTTCGGATCTGGAAAACATCGCGGCATCTTCCGGGCGCTCGCTGATATCCTTGGCATTTCAATGGCTTCTGGACAGACCAGGGGTAACGGGGATCGTTATGGGAGCCAGTAATTTACAGCAATTGGAACAGAATCTTGCATCATTTGACAAACCGCTTGATGAAGAAACGGCACGTGCCTGTGATGAACTGTGGGAACGGTTCAGGGGACCGCACCCGAATTACAACCGCTAAGGAAAGGATGGATGATGTCTCTGGAACAACTGCCTGAAGAACTGCAGGAGATACGGTCTTATCTTCCGGAAGTTGTGCGTCGCCTGGAAGAACGCATTCCTTATGTGTCTGCACTGGTGACGCAGGAGTATGGCATGCAACTTACGGTGGATAACAAACAGACGAATATCAGTGAGAAGCAACCCAGACGGGGGATCGTCTTCACGTTGTTTAACGGGAGATTTTTTCAGGAATGGGCGACGGATCAGCTTGAGCGGAACTATTTGATGGGAAAAATCGATGAGATGTACCATCTGCTCGAAACAATGGATACCATGCCTGAAAGATTCAACATCGATCCCGGTCTGCAGCTTGATAAACATTTCGTTTCGGAATTTTCCATCGATCCGGACACGGTGACACTGGCGGATATGGTCGATGCATGCAAGGATGTTATCACCACCGTTCAATCGATGGACTCGAAAATCACCAATGCGGTTGTTCATTATCATGACGGTAAGGAACACAAGATTTTTGTAAATCGAAATAAGGTATTATCGAGTTCGCTGACGCTTTGTGGAATTCAACTTGTAGCGGTTGGACGCAATAAGGGCAAAACCAGAGTGAACATGCTTGGATCCGGTGGTGTGACAGGTTTTGAAGCCATTCGTTTCAAACGATCTCAACTCGAAGAAATGATCAGGGATTTGAATCTGATGTTTCGTAATGAATCTCTTGATCCCGGAATGTACGATGTCATATCTTCACCGGAGGTTAGTGGTATTCTGGCTCACGAGGCATTTGGGCATGGTGTTGAAACGGATATGTTCGTTAAGAAACGGGCAAAAGCGGCTGAATATATGGGAGAAATGGTTGCATCACCACTTGTGGGCATGATCGATGATCCATCATTGCCTGGATTGAATGGCAGTTATTTTTTTGATGATGAGGGTCAATTGTCTGGACCGACACAGATCATCGAATCGGGTATTTTGAAAAACGGATTGACGGATCTCCGTTCGGCAACTGTTCTTGGACTTTCCCGATCAGCCAACGGCCGGCGTGAAAGTTTTGAAAGAAAGGTATATGCCCGAATGTCAAACACATATTTCGAGCCGGGGGCGTCAACGTTTGAGGAAATGTTGTCGAATTTGGACGATGGTCTATATTTGAAACGTTCCAGCAGCGGAATGGAAGATCCCAAGGGATGGGGCATTCAAGTGACCATCAATATGGCACTTAAAGTCAAGAACGGTAAGTTGACGGATACCATATATGCGCCATTGACCATGACAGGTTATGTGCCGGAACTGCTTCAATCCATCACCGAAACCGGCAGCGATCTAGGGTTTATGGGTGCTGGCGGGCGCTGTGGAAAAGGGCATAAGGAAATGGTCAGAGTGACGGCAGGGGGACCGCATCTCCGATTTAAAGCGAGGCTGGGCTAATGGAACGTATTATCGGACAACTCCAGGGAAATCCACATATCAGTGACTGGCGCTTGCTGAATGTCGTTTCGACAAGTTATCAGCTTTACGTCATAGGAAATGTTCTTGACAACATTCGGAAAGTAATCACCAATAAATTTTTTGTAACGATATACTGTGATCATAATGGTCTTCGTGGATCAACGAATGTAACACTCTTCGACTACGAACTCGATGATATTCGCAAACGCCTGGACAATGCCGTTTTCATTGCGACGCGAGCGGGTAATCCGATGTATCGCTTGCCGGAAGCGACATATTTCCCTTTTGTAGAGACCTTCGATCCGACATTGCTGGGCAGTGCGGAGGAAATTCTGTTTCTGCATCTTGCCGACCGGCTGATCGATATCGTTGCCAAAGAGAAAGATGTTGCATTATCGAGTTCAGAATTTTTTCTTGAGATAAAGGATATCTCTTTAAGGAACAGCCGAGGTGTAACACTTGATACGAAGCGATCCGAAATATTTTTCGATGGGGTTTTGCTGGCAGGGGAGGGAGACCGCCAGGTGGAGATACATTTTGAACCGCGTGCCAGGCGGTTGCAGGATTTGCCGATGGAGATCATCGTGCCTCAATATGCCCGGTATGCGCGAGACAGCTTGAGTGCTTGTTTACCGGCGAGCGGGAAACATCCGGTTATACTGAGTGGTAACGCTTTGTCAGGTGTTTTCATTCCTCTGATTCACCATACGTCTGCACGAAGTCAATATCACGGCACTTCGCAGTTTATGGTTAATGAATCGATGTATGGCGATGCCATGCCAACCGGTGAACTGCTGACGATGATCAGCAATCCCTATATTCCCTTCGGTCTTCGAACTCTCGCCGCTGATGAAGATGGTGTTCCGGCGCAGCGGTTCGAACTCATCAGAAACGGACAATTCATCAAACCTTGGGCGACACAGCAATATGCGGATTATCTTGATATTCGGCCTACAGGGCATATCGGAAATATTGAAATACCCATCGGTCCTCATTCGTTCAGGAATTTAATGGAGCGGGGAGAGCGTGTTTTGAATGTGGTTGAATTTTCGGCAATGATGCCGGATCCCGTGTCCGGTAATTTTGCTGCGGAGATTAAGCTGGGTTATGAATACCATGATGGGAAAATCTATCCAGTTCGAGGTGGATCACTAAGCGGGAATTTGATTTCCGGTTTTAACTCCGCATATTTTTCCACTGAGTCGCAAGTCAGCCACTACTGTATTTCTCTGGAAAGTTTCGGTACGTATCAAGGTCCCAAGGGAATTTTATTCGAATCGTTTCAGGTCAGCGGTCAGTAAATCAGGGATTTTCCGGTTGACCATCATTTTCTATCAATCGCCGTTTAATTTGAGCCAGTGTCTTCGACAATCCGACACGGTAGCGATCAGGATTCCGAAGCCGTTTCATCTCCGGCGTCAAATGGCCGATTTGTTCACGCACATATTTTCGGATGGATTCGAGCGGCTCTTCGAAACCAATTACCTTGCCTTTTCGAACCTTTTGCTTCAGAAGAGGTTTCGCATGAAAAACGCCATGAAGCACTGTCTTTTTCAGAAGATGCAGAGGATGGTACATTGCGATATCTTCTGCTGAAGGTTTTTCTTCTAAAGCATCGACAAGCATATCTCCGATGGGCTCTTCCTTGCGGTTCCAGAATCTATAGACCGTTTTTCGTCCAGGGTTTGTCAATTTTTCGATATTGGAAGATACTTTTATTTTGGGCATCCATCGCGGTGGTTCATAGACGGCGGTAAGTTTGTAGACGCCGCCCAGAGCTGGATAGTCCTGGGAAGTGATGAGGTGTGTTCCGACACCCCATGCATTGATTCTGGCATCCTGACGTTTGATGTCGGCGATCAGATATTCATCGAGGTCATTGGAAGCGACGATCAGGGGATCGTTGAATCCCGCTTCGATGAACATCCGGTAGGCAATTTTCGATAGCCGGGCCAGATCACCGGAATCGATTCGTATGGCTGGCTGAATATCAGGGTATGACTTTTTGAGG
>JAFGJC010000376.1 GCA_016929305.1 candidate division CSSED10-310 bacterium
AATCCCGGAAATAAGATTACCGGTATTCAGTGAAAATGGTCTCACTTTTGAATCCAAAAAAATTAACATGAATTTTTTTGCATTCAACGGGCAGTACGCAGGAGGAATGGCCAGGGTATCAGACAGCTCCATCATAAACATATCAGCTGGCGGTGGCTTGATCCCAATTTTGCTTGCTGAATCCATTTAAGTGTTATCGATAACACCTCCCTTATCTCCGAAATTGCGGGGAAGGTTGTAATTTGTCGATCGTTTCAGTTACTCTGATTTACACTGTGAGTCTTGTATTTACAATATGAAGTGGATTGCACCTGTCATCATTATTATTCTCGCCTTTGTATCGGCGTATCAATCAATTGATGTCGGTTTTATTTCTGATGATTTTGTGCTGCTTCACACATCACAGACGGTATCCATTCCACGATTATTCACTGCCAACTGGCTCGGACAGGTTTCTTCGGGCGGATTTTACAGACCAATTACCACCCTCGTCTGGAAACTGGATTATTGGTGTAACGGGGTGAATCCCTCAGGGTATCATAAAACAAATATCATCATTCATTCCATGGTATCCCTGTTAGTATTTCTTTATATCCGGCTGGTATCCGAGGATGATTGGATTGCTTTCATCAGCGCATCACTGTTTTCAGTGCATCCCGTTCATGTTGAAGCGACAACCTGGATTTCCGGACGAACTGATCTGATTGCCTCTCTGTTCTTCCTCAGCTCCCTATTCATTTTAGGGCATGCATACAAATACAAGCTTCGACCGGGGTTTTCTATTTTCATCTCACTGGGATTGGGACTGTTTAGCATGCTCTCAAAGGAAATTGCGTTTACCCTGCCATTCATCGTGTGCTTAACATTAATGAACATTCACCGCGAAGTTACCTGGCGATTTCCGATAAAACGGACGATAGTTCTTTTTTTCCTTACTCTTACAACTGTCCTTATTCTTAGAAAACTGTTTCTGGGAAATTTTGTTGCAGGATACGGAACAGATACCCATTTCCGAATCGGCGGGTTTATCTTTACGTATCTGTTTCAATATTTGGAATGGTTTCTCATTCCATTCCGAATCGGGATTGAATCTGGAACCCTATCGTGGACAATAACCGTCATATCATTGATTCTTTTATTATTGGGAGCTTTTTTATCACGACATACCCGTCTTGGTATTTCATGGTTGATCATTACGAGTCTGCCGATCTTGAACCTATGCCGGCAACAATATATTTATCTGCCTTCATTGGGATTTTTTTGGATTTTGGGAGTGTTAATACGACCGGGTATCAAAACCGCTAGGCCAATAACAGCCAAAACCATTATCCAGTGGTTTGTTTTAGTTAGTATGATCGGAATTTATACCGTCCGGTCGTCAGAATGCATCGACATGTGGCGGGAAACTGGAAAGCTGGGAATTTGGATTGAGGAAACCTTTAAAGCAAACTATCCCAGTATTAATCAGAAGAAGCGGATTGTATTTATTAAACCGTCTGGAAGCCCATACCGGATCGAAATCTTTCAGAACGGATTGACCGAAGCGCTTCAGCTTTGGTACAAGAACCCGGAGTTATCGGCTGTCCGGAAATTTTCTTTTCAGACATTTAATGATTACCGGAAAGGTGACGATATCGTGTTGGAAGTGAAAAATAACCGTATTTGGAACCTTACAGATATCTATGAGACCATCAGCGATTTCATTCCATTGCCTGCAAAGCAACAGTCGATGGCAATTTCATCGAAAACTCCAACCGCAGAAGTTTCAAATCTCGATGTTTCATGTCGTGGATTGCGCATTTACAGCAGTCTGGCAAATTCTGTTTGGTTGCCGAACAATGCTTCGGTTGCTGAGTTATCTGTCTTTTTTACGGATGATAGCGTTGAATCGTTTGTGATCATATGTGGTAAAGACACCTCGGAGTGGGCTATCAGCCGTAAAGATGTGCGTCCGGAAGTCGCTCATGATATCGCTCCCATTATTTACAGTAGTTACCGTGAAGATGCAGATGAAATCCCATTTCCGGACAATACTTTTTGGTCGGATTATGTCTGGTATGAGGAACACCAAATCAAAGCAATAAAATGCCGATGTTTAATGCCGGAATCAGGTCCTAATGGTGAAATCCCTGTTCTGGAAATAAAACAAATTCTGGTAGATGTTGGAGGAACGAGATAATACAGATGAAACCGAAGGCACGGATTTTACTGATATTACCGTATTTTTCCGAGAAACGTCACTATGGAAGGATGTCTAAAGTAGCACCCTCACTTCTGCCTGTAAGTCTTGTTTATCTTGCAGGATATCTGGAACAGCAGAAATATATTGTGCAGATATTCGATGGCCAGGTTGAACCGATGAGTATCCAAACGATTCAAAAGGAGTTAATGGATTTTAAACCTGATTTTGTTGGGATCACATGCATGACACCTATGGTTACAGAAACTCATATGGTCGCCCAAGCTGTAAAGTCTTACAATAAGAACATTCCTGTCATTGTCGGTGGAATCCATCCGACCGTGCTCCCAGATGAAATGATAAAGGACAACAACATTGACATTGTTGTAAGGGGAGAAGGCGAACTGACCTTTTCAGAATTAATAGAGCAGTTCATGGACCGTAAGTTAGACTCCATAAACGGACTGACATTCACTGATGGCGATCAAATTGTTCATACTCCCAATCGAGCGCTTCTGGATGATTTAGACTGCCTTCCGCTACCGGCAAGGCATCTTGTCAAATACGATGGTTATCATCAAATACCTGATGCCGTTTTCGCTGAACCGCTTAGAGAAATTTTGACATCACGCGGTTGCCCGTTTAAATGTATTTTTTGTTCAGCACGCTTGCTCTCAGGATTCAAATATCGTTATCACTCACCTGAAAGAGTTCTTGAAGAAGTTGATTTACTGGTTCACCGGTATCATGCGAGGCAAATTGCGGTACTAGATGACAACTTTGTGGTGGATAGACAGCGAACTCAGGCGATATGCGAAGGTCTGCTGAAGAAAGACTATCATAAACGCCTGGTTTGGACGGCGGCGGCACGAGCTGATCAGGTTGACTTGGAACTTCTAAAATTAATGAAAAAAGCTGGCTTCGCTCTGGTTTCGTTTGGAGTAGAAACTGGTTCGGAACGGCTTTTGAAAATGATACAGAAAAATGAAACCATGGAACAGATTGAGCAAGCGGTTGCCTGGTCTCATGAAGCCGGCCTCAAAGTCCGGGGAACATTGATTCTGGGACTGCCGACTGAAACTTTGGATGATAGTATTGCCACGATAAATTGGGCGAAAAATCTGAAACTCGATTTTGCTAAATTTTCGCTGGCTACTCCCTACCCCGGAACAGTTCTTTTCGATAAAGCTCTCAAGCAAGGTATGAAAGTTACAGACTGGTCCCATTTTTCATCCATGGCAGGATTCGCAGATTATGATCCGGTTTATGTTCCTGAAGGGCGAGATGCAAAAGAACTTGCACAATTACAAAAACGAGCTATGCGTGAATTCTATATGCGGCCGAAACAAATTTGGAATCTGATCAGAAACATAACTTCATTTAATGATATCAAGATGTATTATTACGGAGCACGTTCTCTGCTTTTCAAAGGATAGTCATGTTTAAAATTCCTGACATCTACCGAAAAATTAACGATCTCCATGCTTGGTTACCCAAAAAATTTGGAAGAGGGTATGCGCTTCCTCCTCTGCGTGTCGGCTGCGTACTCACACACCGATGCAATTTAAAATGTTCGATGTGTTTTGTATGGAAACATGGTTCTAAAGACCTGATGGTTAACGAATTAACGACATCAGAATGGCTGTCGATTTTCGAACAGATACCAACGTTTTCAATCATTACATTTACAGGAGGGGAACCTTTAGTTCGCAAAGATTTCAATTTGCTTATAGAAGCTGCATGTAAAAAGCACCGCGTGCACCTGGTTACCAACGGAACCCTCGCTGACAATGAAGATATTGAACGTTTCATACGGTTAAGTCCCAAATGGCTGACGGGAAAAGGATTATTGAGTGTTGGTGTCTCTTTGGAAGGTCCTCAGGAAGTCCATGATCAAATGGTTAATGTTCCGGGAGCTTTTGATAAGACAACAACTATGCTTAGAAAATTAGCAGAGGCAAAACGTAAGGCCGGCATCAAATATCCTCTTCTCGACCTCAAAATTGTTATCTGCCGAGAAACGCACGGATCTCTTCTTGCTTTGTATGATATTGCTGATAATCTTGGATTGGATATCATATCCTACCAGCAATGCTCCACACAGGAATCTTCGTATGGTATTGATCAAACCGTTCCGGAAGGGCACTACAAAGCACCCGCTCCTGTCGAACCAATTGATTCGTCATCTCTTCGTGATGAACTTCACGAGTTGATCCATAGAGCCAAGCGAGGGAAAACGGTTTTGCGTTTTAATCCGGAAATGCCTGTGGAGATGTTTGTCAAGAGATATCAGAATATGTTCCCGCTAAAAGAATTCACCTGTTCGGCTGCGTGGAGTATAATGCATATCGGACCTTACGGAACTGTTTATCCCTGTTTCTCTATCCCCATGGGCAATCTCAGGGAAACATCCTTAGCTAAAATTTGGAACGGTATTCCTTATCGGGAATTTCGGAACGAATTAAAAGAAAAATGTATTTATCCTGGTTGCATTGGTTGTTGTGTGATGAAGAAAAGATAGGTATACTAGCTTTCGATGAGGGTCAGTAATGGCATTTCGACGTTTTGAGGACATACTTGCTTGGCAGCAGGCAAGGACGCTGGTCAGCGAAATCTACAGTGTAACAACAACGGTTGACACACTTCGGCGTGATCTGCGTTTAACGGATCGACTTCAAGGATCGTCAATTTCCGTTATGTCCAGTATCGCAAAGGGTTTTGCAACAGGAACTCCCGCGGGGTTCGCTGAAAATCTTCGTGAGTCGATAACCGCGGCCACTGAGCTGCAATCATTGCTCTATGTCTGTGCAGATCTTGAACGAATCGATCGCCGGCTTTTCGATCGATTGACACAGATGACCCAGATATGCATCCGGATGTTGAAGGAATTGTACGGTCTGCTTCTAAAAAAACTGGAACAGCGAGCTCAGGTTAAATCCGCTAAGGAGCAGATAGGCTCAAACAACGTATATGTCGTATCGGAACCATCGGGCAAGAATTCACCCACACGCAGATCACGGGCTTACAGCCATCCAGATGAAAACAAACCTGTTGAAGAAAAAAGTTCTTCTGATTCAGATATGGAGGAATTGGAGCGACCCGATATGACGTATCCTTTCGAACGTGATGATATCCTCGACTCGCCCAATTGATTCATTAAAAGGTATCATTAAATAATGGGATTTCCGCGTGTTCGCAAGCGTACTCTAAAACAACTGATCAACACGTTTCGCATTCGATATGGACGTTTTACTGAACCCATTTGCCGGCACGATCCTTCAGATATCATGGTTTTCATCACCACTCGGTGTAATTTGAAATGTAACCGGTGTCCATTCATGCAGAATTCCCCTTATTCACCTCCAACAGCTATACCCGATATCTCGCTGGATTTTTTTGAGCAAATTTTGGATTGCTATCATAAAGCTTCTGTTGTGGGTCTTGTGGGCGGGGAACCTCTGCTGCACAGTAATCTAATTGATCTGATATGGAGTGCTTCACGATTCAAAATGACAGTTAATGTATCTACCAACGGGATCTTATTGACGGAAGAATACAGCCGGAAACTATTAGACACTCCTCTAGGCTTTTTAAATGTATCCCTTGATGCCCCCGACCCGGAAACCTACCAGCGAGTGAGGGGTGGAAGCGAAAATATATTCCATCGAATTCTGGAAAACACAGCAGCTTTCAGCGATTTGCGCAATAAAAGTAATCCTTTGACAAAGTTATGGTTAAGCTATGTTGCAGACATCGATAACGTAACACGTATTCCCGAATTCGCTCTGTTGGCAAAAGAGATCGGAGCTGACGTTGTTTTTTGCCAGAATGTCTTGTCGTATCAATGTTCTGATTTAACTTCGGGCAGTAAAGCGCTGCATGATACACCCGAAGTACGAAAACTGATCTCTCAACTTGAAATACCCGGCGGAATACAGGTCATTATGCCGCCGTTAATTCCTCAAGAAGAAAGTTGCCATTGTGTTAAATGTAAACATCCCTTCACAATGCTGTCTCTTGATGGAGCTGGAAATCTATCTCCATGTTGTGTCATTCCGCCACATCCAAAGTATGGAAATATCGCTCAGAATATTTCTGGCTGGAGAAATGTATCACCATTAAAGGAAATCAGATCATCGATGCTGCATGATACAGATGCGTTCGATGAAATATGTCTTGACTGCTGGGAACGATTCTCAATGGGTCATGAAAATCACTCCTGACAAATTCCCCATGGCATTCCGCTGACACCTCTGAGAAATTGAACATCATGCCAATCCCACAATCTTGAGGGTTTTTCATCAATATTTACAGGACGGGCATTCCATTCAGTAGGTCCCCATTGCATTGAACCCTGGTAGTGAATGAAAAAACTTATTACTGCAAAAACAAATAATACAGATACCATGGCTCTTCTTAAAACATTGCTTTTCACATATTCTTTTGATGTGAGAGGAATCAGCAGAAAAAGTAAAAAAGGTGTCATGTCCGCGAATAAGCGAGGTCCGAAACACCATCCTCCCCACCAGTGTGGAAATGTTGAAATGACAAGCCAATGCAGCAGAATGGTGACAAAAATCATCATCGTCAGCAATCGTTTTTCGTTATTTTTAGTGTAGAAGATCAATCCCAATGGAGTGAAAACAACATATGGACAATAAACGAGCAGGCCGCGGGCCGGGCTGATCAGATGACCAAAGAGAGCCTCAAAAAATCTGCCACCATGTCCAATACGCGTCGGCAGGTAATACTCCGGCAGTAAAACATCAAGTTGCAGTTTATTGAAAATGAAATAGCCTAACAGGACCGTCAGGCATGACGAAAAATATATCCATCTTATTTTTCTGAAAACCTTTATCACATAAATACTTAGCGCTAACAATGGAATGACATTCGTTGGACGGACCACAAAGGAAAAACATAGGAAAATCGCCGTCAAACTTGCTGCTACGGGTGCCATGTTTGGTCTGTCAATCAGAAAAAGAGCAAGCGTCAATAATAGTATTGACGGACCATGCTGCCATAATGCCCGTGAAGCTGTCGACCAAGCCGGCGTGCAAAACGCAAAAAGTAACATAAAAAAAACTGCGTAAGCGATTCCACTATAGCGATACGCAATCAAAAAAATCAAAAAAGCTGAAATCGACATGAAGAATGATGCGATGATCCGTTCCTGCCCTTTTGATGTATTCAGCCTCAATCCGCAGCCTATCTGCAATTTTTGGATAGTGACGGGAAGTGCATCGATTATCAGTAGCAAAGGGGCAGCCATTATTGATGTGCCATAGGGGAAAATGGTGTACGTATGATCCTGCCTTTTCACGATTGTGAAATCGTTTGTTTTCAACATGTCGGAAAATTCATCGATGTTAAGATCACCTCGCTCAATAAAACTTCTCGCAACTGGCACAACCCACTTAACATCACCTGTAGAATCAAAAATGCCCGATAAGTAACTTAAAAAAAGCAAAGGAATGCTGAAAACACCAATAACAGCTTTCATCACTTTTTTCATGACTATGACAACTCCTGACTGAAAGCTTGAATTATCATGAACATTTATAATAGCATGCCTGTTATTGATAAAATATTATTTTATATTCTCAGAACTCTATCCAAAAAATATGAGGAAACATGACACGATGAAATTAAAAGGTTGGAAAAATAATAAAGACTCTGAAGAAGATAAACTCCTTAATGAAATCAATGCCATTTTGCCGTCGAATATTGACTGGAAAAAAGGAGCTAAAGCCTACTTGCGCCAACTGGTTGAAAAAAAAGGTGAACACAACATCCGTTATCATTTGATTAAACCTTTTCTTGGCGGACCCGATTTCAATCCATTTTTTATCGATTTTTACAATTTTCTTAATATTGTTCAGAAACTTGATCTTGAAATGAAATCACGCGTCATTGATGTGGGTTGCGGATCCGGTTGGCTCGCTTACTATCTTGGAAAAATGGGTCACACAACGCTAGGCATTGACATCTCGGAAGAACTTATCGAACTAGCCCGTAAACGTGTCGAAAGCGATCCTTATCCTCCCTTCATCGAATTCGATTGGAAGGTGTCGTTTATGGTATGTGACCTGGAGGAATCGACGCCGCGTGTGGATGAGCCTTTCGATGCTGCAATTTTTGAATCTGTCCTTCATCATTTCTACAATCCCATTGCAGTACTCCGTAATGTAAGCTCCATACTCAAACCAGAGGGTGTCATTGCCATCAGTGAAGGACATATGCCTGAAAAAAATACATCCAATTTCAAAGAAAACCTTGAGTTGATGAGAACTTATGGTACAATAGAACGGCCTTTTACCCGCAAGCAGCTAAAACAAATTTTGAGTATTGCGGGATTCAACCATTTCCAATTTTATAATCCGGTAAACGGGCTTTTCACTCAGAATCACAGAATTGCTGAGCGGGTTTATAGAACAATCGTTACAGATAATTATTTCAACATTGTGCTGGCATCCAGATCAGAAACGGCATTTCGTAAATATGTTCAGCAGGAAAAAGACTATGACATGTTGGAATCCGGTATACACATTGTGACGGGATGTTATGAGCGAGAGACATCGCCAGAAGGAAAGATTTATCGATGGAGCGGTCCGGAGTGCAGATTGAGAACGGAAAATGTAAAACGTTTCGATCTGGTTCTGTCCAGTCACTGTCCTCATTATACCCACCAGCCTCAGTGTATACGAATATTCATCGATAATTCGCCATATCAAACGATCGATTTTGATGAGGAAAAATCAACATTGTCTCTCGATATTGCCCTGAATAGCAGTTCCTGCATTATTGATATCGTTTCCGAAAACTGTTTCAGTCCAAAATGGTATCAGCAAATGGACTCGAGATTACTTTCATTTATGATAGGATGTGAACATATTAAGCTGTTTAAATAGCGCTTTGCAGATATCAATTGATTAATTGTTTATTTTGCGCACTCAATTGCATCAACTCCAAAATGATAATTTCCATTCTTCTTTTATCGTCATGTGAGATTACCTTAAGTTGCATGGCTAGGTGAATTTCAGTATCCAGTTTTGCGAGGCTGCTTTGTGTTTTTTTTATCATAAAATCTATAAAAACCTGTTGACCGGAGACATATCCTTCAGCGATTTGAGTTGGTATGGACATTGCTGTTTTTTTTATATGTTCCTGAATTTCAGCGAAGACATTCGATGGGCAATGTGAAAGAACACCAAACACCGTTCGCACCAACTCCACTGCTCTCTGCCATAACACTATCTTGCGATAAGATCGCAATGAACTTTCTGGTTTTGGAATCAGTTTCCCTTCTGTTTCAGATTGGAGGGTTCCTGATTGACGGTATTCATTTTTTTTTAAGAACCGCCAGGATTTTAGCTTAAGGTATTCGTTTGCAACTGCCATTCAGACCTGTTTACTGCCGCGGCATAATACGATTTCGTGAGGACGCAATTCTTGATCCAAATCGAACGGACTTCTGTCCAAATCTGACTTTTATGCCATCGACGGTTTTGTAAAAGGTTTCCAGTTTGACGTTGGTTCTTTCGAACAACGATAACTGTTTAATGTCAGAAACAAGATTATGCGCACAGACGCCGATTAAACGTATGCCCTTATTATCGGGCCAGTTTGTATGAACCAGGTCAATGGCGAGATTAAAAAGAATTCTATCTGAATTCGAGGGTGTTTTAAGAGATACGGTTCGGGTAATGGTCTGATAGGCAGCATCCCGTATTTTAACGGTGAGTGCAGCTACTCGCCTATTCTCCTGTCGAAGTCGAAAACCCAACCGTTCTATCAGCCGACGGACTTCCTCCCTGACACGAACGGAATCCGTAACATCTTCCGCAAATGTCACCTCATGGCTCCGGCTTGGTGCCTGGGATGGCGCGCGGCTAATAGGACCGGCTGAACCAGTAGCAATCCGGTACAGAACTGATGACCACCTCCCCATCATTCTGGTCAATTCATCCTGACTTTTCGATGCAATGTCGCCGATTCGATACAGACCGTGCTTGTGGAACTTTGGCAGGCTTTTTTTCCCGATACCCGGTATCCGCTCTACCTTTAACGGTGAAATGAAAACCTGTTCATATCCCGGTAAAATTACGGCCAATCCGCCGGGCTTTGATAACTCGGCTGCTATTTTCGCAATCGTTCCAGAATTCGCCAATCCTCCAGATGCTGGCAAACCGAGTTCGTATTTTATATCCAATAAAATTCGATGCGCTATTTCCATGGGCTTCCCAAACAATAATTCACAACCTGTCAAATCAACTCGAGCCTCATCGATTGATAACTGAACGACAACCGGCGAATATCTTCGAAGAATTTCAATAAATCTTTTCGAATAATGCGAATATGCTTCAAAATCCCCTGGAAGCCATACTGCACTTGGACAGAGCCGTTCCGCCTGGACGGACGCCATTCCAGAATGGATACCAAATTTTCTGGCTTCATATGAACACGTGGAAACCACACCTCTCGGTGAACGTGATCCTACAATGACCGGTTTCCCTCGCAAATCAGGTCTTTTTAATAATGAAACCTCGACATAAAAAGCATCCATATCAACATGCAAAATGTATTTATTATTTCCGGATTTCACTTGTGTTAGGCAAGTCATTCCAGTCCCCTTTATCGACGGTATTTACGTATTAACCCGATGACAACGCCTTGAATGACGATTCGATCCGCTTTTATATACAATGGATCCATATCCCGATTAGCAGGCTGTAACTTGATCATGGAACCCTCACGATAGAATCGTTTTACCGTGGCTTCTTCGGAATCGATGAGTGCCACAACAATTTCACCATCCAAAGCTTCGGATCTTTTCTCAATGATTATATGATCACCTTCATGAATACCGTCTTCAATCATTGAATTACCCTTAACTTTTAAAGCATATGTTTCAGTTCTGCCAATCATGTCCTCAGGAATGGAAAGCGTATCCGGATTTTCAATGGCAGCAATCGGTTCGCCTGCTGCAATCAACCCAAGCAGTGGAACATAAAGAGACTCAGAGGGTTTTATCGATATCAGTTCAATGGCGCGCGCACGATTTTTGGAACGCCGAATACATTCACGGTTTTCCAAAGCAGTCAGATGCTTATGAACTGTAGCGACGGAGCGCAACTTAAAAAAAGATTGAATTTCGGTAACCGTCGGTGCAATCCCGTTTCTTGACAGGTAAGATTTAATAAAATCGTAAATTTCTTTTTGGCGTTGAGTTAAATTCATGATTATCTCCTTTTTTTCGCCTTCTAATTCTAATATAAGGCGAAACCAAGGCGAAAGTCAACAGAAAAATTTCGGTTATGATATCAGGGTAGACGAAATTTTCAGAAAATCGGCGTTTTACCACTTCTACCGGGTATTTCCTTGACCAGGACCGGTACGGCATATCCTGGTAAATTTTTATTAAGCATTTTCAGGAGATTTACGGCTTTCATTTCTTCCACGCCAAAGTGAGATGCTCCCGCCACGGCATCCAATAGATGTAAATAGTATGGTTTGATTCGGAGCTGGATCAAACCCAGAAAAAGGTCCCGAAGCGTATCAACGTTATCGTTGACATTTTTTAATAGAACGGTTTGATTCAACAAGGGAAGCCCATGATTTATCATAGCAGCGCATACTTCTATAACCTGTGATGTCAGCTCATAAGGATGATTGAAATGTGTTACGATCCACATGGTTTTGTAACGGCTTAAAATCTCTATCAAATCTTTTGTTATCCGTTCAGGGAGAACAGCAGGAATTTTGGTATGGATGCGAAAAGTACGGATATGCGGTATGCCAGAAAACAATCGAAGCGTGTGATCAATAGCTTCAGAAGCAAGTGTTAATGGATCACCTCCGGATAAAATAACTTCAGATACCTCCTTATGAACTCGGATATAATCCGCAATTTTTTCGAGATTGGCAGGAAGCATAGTCTTTAAATTATTTTTCAATGCATGACGCCGGAAGCAAAATCGGCAGTGTACAGCACATGTCTGAGTTAACAGGACTAATACTCTGTTGCTGTATTTGTGAAGTAACCCAGGAACAGGCATAAACTGAGTTTCATGCAATGGATCGGGAGATGTGCCTGATACCGCTTCAAGTTCAGCAACTGAAGGAAGTACTTGTTTTGCTATCGGGCCCGTTTTCCCGGTTTTATTGATCAAGTCTAAATAATAAGGCGTAATTTTAACGGGAAAATCTTTCAGCACCTGTTTCAATGCATCAGAACCCGCCAGCACATCGCTAAACCTCGTAAGCAGGGAATCATACGCTATTCGAGCTTTATTCAATTGACTCTGCCAGATTACGTTTGATTCAGACAAATTCCGATCCTGCTGACCAGATACGCCACTGTTAAAAATTTCAACTAATTCTTATCTGGAGAAAAATTCCTTGCTATTCCTGAAGATTTTTCAGAACAAAATCCCAGTTAAGGAGAAACTGAATGAAATTATCGATGTAATCCGGTCGTCGATTTTGGAAATCCAAATAATATGCATGTTCCCAAACATCGATGGTTAGCAGCGGTTTGATTCCTTGTGCGATGGGAGTACCCGCATTAGCGGTTTTCATAATATCAAGTTTGTCGTTATCCTTTACAAGCCAAGCCCATCCGCTACCGAATTGAGTGGAAGCAGCTGTTTTAAAGGCATTTTTAAACTGATCAAATCCACCGAAGTTTTTTTCCAGAAGTTGAAGTATCTTTTTCGGGGGTGCACCTCCACCATGTTTTTTCATGCAATACCAGTAAAACGTATGATTCCACACCTGGGCAGCATTATTGAATATTCCTGTCTTTTCAGGATTTCCAAAAGAATATTTGATGATATCCTCAAGTGATTCTTTCTCGAGTTCTGTGCCTTCAATTAATTTATTTAAATTGGTCACGTAAGCGTTATGGTGTTTCCCATGATGAAAATCAAGGGTTCTTGAAGAAATATAAGGCTCCAAAGCATCCTTTGGATAGGGCAATTCAGGTAATAAAAAAGCCATGATTTCCTCCTTCATTTTATGATTTTTTAGCGTGAATCTTAAGCTACGCTAACCATGACCATTTAACTTAAATTTCCGGGTGCTGTCAACTAACAGCCTTGCGAGCACTTCTACTCTGAAATGTCTAATTTCTATGGTATGAGAACGATGAAGAACTTTTTTTCAGATGAAATCGTATTATGTAATATGATTGTTTTTTTTATATTTGTTTAAAGAATCTTCATGGAGGGTATTATGACTAAAATAGGATTTACTATTTTTCTCACAGGGTGTTTATGTGCCATAACAGCCACAACAAATGCTATATCACTTAAGGGATCAGGAAACATCATTTCTGAAGATCGTGATTTACCCGAATTCACTAATATTACTGTTAAAGGTTCAACTGATGTCACATTAACACAGGATAACAAACGAGCTGTTCGAGTGACGGTGGACGATAATCTTATTTCACATCTGCAGACAGAAGTTGTTAACGGAACCCTTGAGATTTATTTTGATTGCAGTGTAAACACATCAGGCAATCATTTGGTGGAAATCGTCATACCTGTTCTTGAGAGTATAAAAATAAGCGGTTCCAGTGACGTCTCTGGAAATGGAACATGGAACTGTTCTGATCTAACGTTGGCGGTATCCGGTTCCGGTGACATTACATGTGACGTGAACGCAGATACTCTGACGGTTAAAATCTCCGGTTCAGGAGACATCATTTTATCCGGAAATACGGATGAAGTGACCTGCAAAATAGCAGGATCCGGAGATTTCAAAGCACTGGATTTGGAAGCAAAAGCCGCCGATATATCCATCAGCGGATCCGGTAATGTAAAAATTCACGTTTCTGAAAAATTGAATGCAAGGATACTGGGAAGTGGTGATATTCAGTATTCCGGTAACCCGAAGATTGAACAGAGAATACTCGGGTCCGGATCCATCACCAACAGCAATTAATTTTTCTCCTCGCATCCCTTGACTCACTGAGCATTTAGTGCTAAATCGCACCCTGACTCGTGAGCAGCGGGGTCCACTCCCCTAAACCTCTTATTTCTTCAGAGGAGAAAGTAAAATGATTGAAGCGATTTATCAGAAGGTTGCAGAACGTGACAAGCATGAACCGGAATTTCTACAGGCTGTCAGAGAAGTTTTCGACTCCTTGAAAGTGGTTGTCGAAAAACGACCTATTTATTTGAAGCACAAAATTCTGGAACGCATTTCTGAACCCGAACGTGTAATTTTGTTCCGGGTTCCATGGGTCGATGATAACGGTGAAATTCATGTCAACCGAGGTTTTCGAATTGAGATGAACAGCGCTATCGGTCCTTACAAAGGCGGGTTACGATTTCACCCGAGTGTAAATTTGGGTATTTTGAAGTTTTTGGCGTTTGAGCAGGTTTTCAAAAACTCCCTGACTACTCTTCCAATGGGTGGCGGCAAAGGTGGATCGGATTTTGATCCCAAAGGCAAAAGCGACAACGAAGTTATGCGGTTTTGCCAGAGTTTCATGATGGAATTGTTCCGGCACATCGGACCGAATACTGATGTTCCCGCCGGGGATATCGGTGTTGGCGGCCGTGAAATCGGATATCTGTATGGCATGTATAAAAAACTTCGCAACGAATTCACCGGCGTTCTGACCGGAAAAGGTTTGAATTGGGGCGGCAGTTTTATTCGGCCGGAAGCTACCGGATACGGACAGGTATATTTCGCTGCGGAAATGCTTAAAACACGTGGTAAATCATTCAACGGTCTGACTTGTTTGGTGTCCGGATCCGGAAACGTTGCGCAGTTTTGCACCGAGAAGGTCATTCAACTTGGCGGCAAAGTTGTTACACTTTCGGATTCCAATGGTTTTATCTATGACGAAGAAGGTATTACAAAAGAAAAACTTGCTTTTGTCATGGAGTTGAAAAATATTCGACGGGGACGGATAAAAGAATACGCCGAGAAATTTTCATCAGCTGTTTACAAGCCGATTGATCCGGGTCTCGGATACAATCCGCTATGGGATATCAAGGCAGATGTGGCTCTGCCAAGTGCAACACAAAACGAAATCAACGGTAAAGATGCTCAGAACCTGATAAATAATGGCGTTTTCTGTGTTTCTGAGGGTGCAAATATGCCGACAATGCCTGAAGGTGTGGATCTTTTTCTTGATGCAAAAATTCTCTATGGTCCCGGAAAAGCTGCCAACGCAGGCGGTGTGGCAACATCAGGTCTTGAAATGTCCCAAAACAGCCTGCGATACAATTGGTCACGAGAAGAAGTCGACAAAAAATTACACCAGATAATGATCAACATACATAAATCCTGTATTGATGCAGCGAATGCTTTTGGTTTGCAGGGCAATTATGTTGCTGGAGCAAACATTGCAGGATTCCTTAAAGTAGCAGACTCAATGATTGACCAGGGTGTTGTATAATTTTAGATAATCAAAAACACTGACAGATAACGCCCGTCTCGCACGGGCGTTTTTTTATGGTTTCTTCATGTGTTTGGCAAAAATCACAGGTGTATCAGACTGTGAATCTTCAAACCGTGCCATCGTGAAACAAACTGAGGATAAGCGATTCAGGTAAGAAACAATGCGAGAATCCGCATCCGGTTCCTGCCTGTATAACCGGATGACTATTCGTTCCGCACGCCTGACAACCGTTCGCGTGACGTCCCAGAGTGATCCGCAAACACTGTTACCCGGAAGTACAAACTCCCCTTGCATCTTTACGCCACATCCAAACTGACTGATGATGTGTTCCAGCCATTTTATATTTTCATCTGCTATCTTTCGGTATTTTGATACGATTTCTGGAGTTGCCGCTAATTCGGACATTATATGGTATAAGTCCCTTTGGATCTGAATGATTACCTCTTTCACTTTCGTGTTTTCCGTCAGCGCTCTAACAAAACCCAATATAGACGAAACCTCATCAACAGCTCCATAAGATTCCGGGCGAGGGTGATCTTTTGGAACACGCTGCCCGCCAAGCAGACTTGTCAATCCACTGTCACCTTTGCCAGTAAACCATGGGAACTCCTCTCGATTCATACCCACTCCTATCATGACTTCTTATTAAGAATATGTACGGCTTCACCCAATGCAGCTTCCACAGATTCCAGCAAACCTTCGCTAAGGGTTGGATGCGGATGGATTGTCTGCGACAGATCATCCAGAAATGCACCCATTTCGATGGCCAATGCCGCTTCGGAGATCATTTCGCTGGCATCTTTACCCAGGATAGTCACACCAAGAATACGTTTTGTTTCCGCATCTGCCACTGTCTTGACAAAACCTTCCTCTGCATTCAGTGTCATTGCTCGGCCGGACGCACGAAACGGAAACATTCCCGTCAGGACGTTAAATCCCTGGCGAACCGCTTCCAATTCCGTAAGGCCTGCCCAAGCAAGCTCCGGATCCGTATATACAACCGCAGGAATCACCACATTATCAAACGCAGCGGCATGTCCGGCAATTACTTCCGCAACCACCTTCGCTTCACGATATGCCTTATGCGCCAGGAGCGGTGGGCCAATCACATCCCCAACAGCATAAATTCCAGGAATTGATGTCTCCATTCTGTCATTCACTTCAATAAAACCCTGATCATCAGTCTTCACACCAATTTCTGTCAACCGCATGTTCCTGCTGCTGGGCACTCTGCCTGCGGCCACCATAACAACATCTGCTGCAACTGTTACCGTGTCACTTCCCTTCTTATTCAGGAAAAGAGTGATTCTGTCATTTGTCTCCACACGCTGCAGCTTCACACCCACTTTTAAATCGATACCGAGAATTTCTATACGTTTACGAATTGCACTCCTGACTTCCGGATCATGCATCGAGAGAATATCGGGCATCGCTTCAATAATGGTGACCTCTGACCCAAATCTTCTGAACACAGATCCCAACTCCAACCCGATGTAACCACCACCAACGATTGCGAGTTTACCGGGAGCAGAGGACAACGAAAGTGCTTCCGTCGGGCCGATGATTTTATTACCGTCCACGCTCAAATCCGGAATCGGTTTGGGTTCAGATCCAGTGCAGACAACGGCTTGTTCGAATTCAATGAATAAAGGACCGCTGTCGGTTTGAACATTCAGTCTTCTTTCGGTATCAAACCCTGCAAATCCCTTTATGATGTCAACGCCGTTTTTTTCAGCAAGAAACTTCACTCCTCCGGTCAGTTTTCGAACGATTTTATCCTTCCAGTGAATGGCGTTCTCAAGATTAAGGGACACGCCTTCGACGGTTACTCCCATTCTGTCTGATTCTTTAACCTCTTCCAGGAAATCAGCAACATGTATCAGCGCTTTTGAAGGTATACAACCCACATTCAGACAAACACCGCCAAGGAATTCCGATTTCTCGATGAGAATGACGTCTTTACCCAGTTGAGCCAGACGAATGGCTGCCAGATAACCTCCAGGTCCACCGCCAATGACGGCAACCTGACATCCTTTTGATGCTGTACCGACAACCATCAGATTAACCTCAACATCAGCTGTTCGGGTGATTGAAGGAGTGACACGAGATATGTCATGAACCTGGCAGCAGCAGCCCCATCTATAATCCTGTGATCGAACGACAATGATAGATACATCATTTTTCGAATCTTGATACTTTCATCAACAACAACCGGGCGATCCTTGATCGCATGCAGACCTAGAATTGCTATTTCAGGTTGTCGAATAATGGGAGTTGCAAAAATACCTCCCAAAGTTCCGATGTTCGTAATGGTAAATGTTCCTCCCTTAATTTCCTCCAGCGTAAGTCGATGCGCCTTGGCTTTATCTGCCAATTCTACGAGTTCTCTTGCCAGGTGGAGAATATCCTTTTTATCCGCATGTTTAATAACTGGAACGATCAAACCCTCCGGTGTATCAACGGCAATTCCAATATTAATATGTTTTTTAAGAACAATTTCCTGATGGTCATCATCAAAAGAAGCATTAAAATGAGGATATGATTTCAAAGCTACTGTAACAGCTTTTATAAACAGCGGAAGAAGTGTGAATTTCACATGTTCCATTGCTTCAATCTGGTTTTTTGCTTTTCGATATAATTCGAACAAATCAGTGACATCTGCTTCATCGACATGAGTAACATGCGCGGATACATGCTTACTCAACACCATGTTCTCGGCGATAATCTTGCGTAAATGGCTGATCTTGATTCGCTCTTCTGCAAGGGTTTCATCTGGAGTAACCAAGCTCACCGCTGGCTCCTGGTATGGATATCCTTTTTTTGCCATTCTTGAAGCCTTTTCGACATCTTCATCGGTTATTCGGCCACCCTTTCCTGACGGAACGACTTTCGCCAGATCAACACCCAGTTTACGAGCGTATGCTCGAGTATGCGGTGTTGCGAGCGGCTTTAACGGCGGATGTTTCTTTGGTGATATCGGTTCCTTGGCATCCTCTTTTGCTGCCGCGATATCCTTTTTTTCTGATTGATCACCATTTATTGACGACTGTGTTACCGATGATATTCCCTCCTGCTGCAGTGTAAACATCACATCGCCGACATTAATAATTTCACCAGCAGCATAATGGAGTTTCTGAATGACACCGCGTTGCGGTGAAGGCAATTCAACAACAGCTTTATCTGTCTCAACCCTGGCAAATATTTGATCGATATCAATCGCATCACCTTCTTTTACAAGCCATTCCACAATCTTTCCTTCATGTATTCCTTCACCGACATCAGGAAACTTAAATTCATAAGCCATATTTATCCTCACTTTGTTGTTATGATGTGCCTAACCTGTATGTCATATCTTTATTATCACGCCGTGAATTAAAAGGCCATCGTTTGTCGAACGGCATCAATCACTCGTCTTTTATCCGGAAGATAATGATGCTCCAAAATACTGTAGGGAAAGATAGTATCAAAACCCGTAACACGCTGAACGGGAGCCAGAAGGTGAAGCAGTGCATGTTCCATGATGTGAGCACTGATTTCAGCGCCAAATCCGCTTGTGCGAGGTCCTTCATGCACGATAACGAGCCGGCCGGTTTTTTTGACAGATTCGACAATTGTATTCCCATCCAAAGGAACGATAGTTCGCACGTCTATAATTTCAGTGGAAATTCCTTCACGTTCTAGGGTGTCTCTGGCTTCAAGAACGGGGCGCATCATAGCACCATACGCTACAATCGTTACATCTTTACCCTGCTGAACGACATTGGCTTGCCGTAAAGGAATCTGGTAAACACCTTTGGGAACTTCTTCTCTGAACGCACGGTATATTCGCTTTGGTTCCATGAAAATAACAGGATCATTTGACATAATAGCTGCAATCAATAATCCTTTTGCATCGATTGGATTGGAAGGTATCACGACAGTTAGCCCCGGTGTGTTTGCCAACATTGATTCATAACTTTCGGAGTGGTGTTCGGGTGCGTGAATACCTCCACCATAAGGCATCCGGATAACCATCGGTAGAAAATATCTGCCGCGCGATCTGTTACGCATTCGTGCTGCATGCCCAAAAATCTGGTTGACTGCTGGATAGATGAAACCCATAAACTGTATCTCTGCAACAGGCCGGAATCCGGCGATCGCCAATCCGATCGCTGTTCCGACGATGCCGCTTTCAGCAAGCGGTGTATCGAATACCCGATCCTCTCCAAATTTATCCATCAATCCCTCAGTGGCACGAAAAACACCTCCGTTCACACCCACATCTTCGCCTAAAACGATAACTCTGCTGTCTTCAGACATTACATCTTCCAATCCCCGGTTCACAGCTTGAACTAATGTAAGCTTCTCTGTCTCGGAATTCTGAGTGATTTTAATATTACTCGTCATGTGCATCCCTTTCCGCGAGAGTACGCCGCTGCTCAATTAAAGTATCTGGTAACTGCTCATACATATAATCAAAAATGTCACTCACCCCGGGCGGCTCAAGAGATTCCAGCATGTCAACTTCCGCGTTGATTGTTCCGGCTATCTTCTCGCTTAATACGG
>JAFGJC010000377.1 GCA_016929305.1 candidate division CSSED10-310 bacterium
CGCTCCTGAAGAAAACAGCAACAGGTCAAAACGTGTGTTTTACAGCTGAAAAAGAATCCTTTGTGAGCAAATCGCTCAGTTTAGGTGAGGTGTGGTAGTAAGTGAAGATTAACAGGGAATAGCTTGGAAGGCAAGGTACATGCGAGAATGGCAGAGGAAGGCTCCAAGACTAACGAGGCTACGAAGAAGCATAAACGCTTGATATTTGTGTTTATTCGCACCAACTGAGTTTTATCTGTAACATTGACAACACGTTAACTATGCGCTATTAATTCTTCGGAGATTTCATCGCACGGCATCAAAACGATCTCCGAATGCCTTGAAATACCTCTAATCGCAAAGTATTTATAAACGATTTCATTTTGTTAGTTAGCATCTGATGCAGATTGACAGGGCATGTGAAATGAAAACCTCAAAGATTGTTTGGGATCACGATTACATTAATTCTGTGGCAAAACAACATGAAAAATACAAAGATGACCCCTTGGTTGGGAAATTGACCGATTATCTGGCACAGAGCGTTTACCGTTCGCCAGTTCATTTTGCGCTTGAAATGATACAGAATGCTGACGATGCCGAATCGACCGAGATAAGATTTTATTTTGAAAAGAACAAGAAGATTATAGTTACCAACAATGGCAAAAGATTTTCTGAGAATGACGTAAGGACCATATGTTATGCTGGGTTCAGTCTTAAGAAAAAGAAAAAGGGCTTTTTCGGTATAGGCTTCAAATCCGTAAAAAGGGTAACGGATTGCCCACAAATTATTTCATCAAGATACAATTTTATCATCCATGATTACTATCACCCGGAGCCGTGCAATGCAATACCGGATGGCATCGACTTTTCAACAAAAAGAGGCGCAATTTTCATTCTGCCTGTGAGGTCAATGAAGGAGTATAAGAGCATAAAAAATAGATTTTATGAGGAGACCAATGAGCACCTGCTTTTGTTTCTGGATCACGTTAAGAGAGTCTTTATCATTGACAGGAGCGGTAAGAGAGAAAAAAGGCATGTACTCTTTCACGACAGAAAAAAAGGCGTTTTGCACAATTCCTATAATGATAGTAAATCGTATTGGAAGGTCTACAAAAAGACGATTAAAGTTCCTGCCAAAATTCCCAGGCCTCAAGGGAAGGAAGCAGTAAATAATACTGAATTGGCCTTGGCATTCCCAACCAAAATAGACGTTCCACCGAAACCTCAGAAACTATTCTGTTTTCTTCCTACAGACCGGATTACTGGCTATCCCTTCATAGTTCAGGGCGACTTCTTACCCGTCGTGGGTAGAAGTGACATAGATACCGATAACGCATGGAACAAATTCCTGCTTGATAATCTTCCCGTATTGGTTGCCGACGCATTTGATTCTCTAAAAACAGACCTTTCGTTCAGGTTTCGCATCATGTCGTATTTACCAGAAGAGGCGACATGCCACGACGAAATATTTAGCGGATACATTGATGAGATTTACGGAGAGATTTGCAAACGGGACGTAATTTTCACGAGAAATCATCTGTTTAGAAAACCATCCGAATCCATATACGCCCCTCATGAGATATGGAAACTTTTCGATGATGACGATTTAAAGGCAATTTATAAGAAGGAAGTTTTTATCGCGTCTGACGGGTACAATGATTTTGAAAGAGGAAATTTGAGTCTATTGGGCGTGACGAAATTTGATCTGGACGATATCCTTAAGATTTTTAGGAATGAAGACGTCATCAAGAAGAAGATGTCAAAGCCAAGATGGTTTGTTTCAATCTATGCCTACATTTGGGAAAACTATAATCCTAAAATTAGCGATTTAAAAAGCGAGCCGATTTTATTGACACAGGATAACCATTTGGTCGCCGGTGTTGACGGCCAGAAAACGGGAGAGCCAAGACTTATTTCGAACCAGTACATGAATATGGAGACCTCATTTTTCTCAAAGCTATTTAAAAAAGACGAATTGATTTTTCTTAACAGGGCGTTCATGCTGTCTCAAAATCAAAGAAGGGAAGGGAATTACAATCCAGAACTCGATAAGACACAAAAGTTTTTTGATTCACTGGGAGTAATTAGAAGAGTGGAGGCATATCACATTGTAGATAAACTAATTTTGCCAAAATTCCAGGAACTGAAAGATGGAAAATACCTCAGCCAAAAAAGAATGCTATTATTTACGAAATACATACTCGAAAACTTGTCCAATTACCGCCAGCATTATGGAACAAGAATAAAAACCGAGGACTGGGAGATATTTTCCAAAATACGCTCAGGCATCCTCGTTATTGCTGAAAAAAGGAACGTTGAGGGGAAAAGCATAACAGCATATCTCCCACCTGAGCAAGTCTATGTTCGCGGCGAAAGAAAGAAATTACCCTGTGAAAAGCATTTCGGAAATGTGACTGACGTCCCTTTCCTTTCAAGAAAATACTTCAAAAACAGATTTTTGGATGGTTTTACGAGCATTCCCATAAAACAAGAAAAGCGCAGGCGCAAGCTCTATTCATGGATGGAATTCTTCGACCTTATGGGATGCTGGGGCATACCGCGGGTAATAAAAAAAGAAAAATCTTATTGGCGTTACGATTCCAAGTTAAAGCAAGATTTTCCAGGCATAGAATGGTCGTCTTTCAGATATGACTCGACTTCTGGCTATAGGATTTTGGATTGGGAAATGTCAGAATTGAGGGATATTGTCAGACAATACAAAGAAACAAATAATGATATTGAGAAAACAAGAATGCATAAAGCCTTATGCTATATCAAAGAAAGCCTCGAAAAGAACTGGATGAATTATGGCTCTTTGATTAAGGCCAAAGTTTCTTATTTCTACAGGACAAGTCTCAAGGCTGAAATAAATTCTACATTTTTCCAACAGCTAACAAAGCCCTGGATTCCAAGGACAAGCAATGGAGAACTGATAGCTCCGTCAAGAATTTTCAAAGATACGGCTGAGAACAGATATCTGGCTCCGGCTGGATATGATTTTGCAACCTTTTCTCAAGCATCCAAAGACTTTTACAAAACAATTGGAGTAAGAGAAGAGCCTGATCCATTTGACGCATTGAACCGGTTAGCAAAAATGAAAGGACGTTGGGATAGGAAAGAAAACATACCAGATGACAGCATAAAAAGATTAGAGCATTTCTATAGATTTTTATCCCGCAAATCCAAAACCAATTCCCAATTGAAAGAGAAAATAGAAGAATCCTTTTCCAAGCAATATTTGATATTCCTTCCAATGACCTTTGGTAATGGCCGGACAAAGATATGGTGGCACAGAAAAGAAGTATTTGCAAAAGAGACACTGAATCCCTGCTTCAATCCTTATTTCCAGCCTTTGTTTCAAGAAGGGGCTTACAGTGAACAAAGTATGGACTCATTCGTTGGACTCGGAGTAAGGCCAGAACCGGGTTTTCAAGATTACTTGGATGCATTGAACAAAATTAAGAAAAAGTGGGAAAACGCCAAGGACACACAAGAAGCTGAAATAAGAGGACAAATAAAATACTTGTTGGAAGGACTTAGCGTGCTGATTGAAGGGAAAAATGAGAGTGAAGATAAGGATACTTATGGAGCATTCAATGATGAATTATTTCTAACTGACCAAAACGAATTTCTGAAACCTGAACAGATTTACGTAAAGGATGATTACGAATTAGAGGAAACCTTCCGGGATGAAATCAAAACCTTGCTATATGATGGTGAGATAGGGAAAATTGCTTCATCCTTGAAGAAGTTAGGCTTTAAGTCTTTAAAAGACTCTAAAGAAAGCAGGAAAGCAAGCTTTGTCGATAAAGAAAGCATTCGGCATGAGGATATCCAAATCTTCAGAGATTTCGGAGAAGTCATCGAATCTTTTATAGAAAATCGATTTAGTTTTGAATATGACAATCAAAGAGACAACATAGACAGATTTAAGGCCCTCAAAATTTCCACTGCTAAAAATATAAAAGTCACCTATTTTTTAGATGGGAAAAAAAAGATTAAGAATAACGTCCTGGTTTATCTTGGTAAGGATGAACTCGTTTTATCGTGCCAGGACAATGATCCATGGAAAGAAACTTTCAACGATGAGCTGTCGAGATGTCTTGCTTCGGTCTTTGGAATTCTTGCACCACACCTAAGGCCCCTTTTTGTCGAGTTGCATCAAAACCAAGATGACATAAATTCAGTGATAGGAAAATGGGGCTTAGAAAAGGGAGGGTTATTTAAAAAATAGGGCTATGCACTTGACTACGGTACATACTACATATAGTATTCCTGTTCATGGAGGAATATCCGAAAACAATGCTTGAACTGGA
>JAFGJC010000038.1 GCA_016929305.1 candidate division CSSED10-310 bacterium
GGCCTGCTGATCCTCAAACGAAAGCACTTCTATCTGCTGTTTATATTCTTGAAATCTTTGCTCCGCCTCCTCCACTTTCCGCTTCTGTTCTGCAAGTCTTTCCGCCATCCAGCTCAACGATTCTCTCGATTGCTGTAACTGATTATCCATAAGTTGAGCGCGGAAAGCTTTCACGATGGCCTGAGCCATTTTATAAGAATGCTCGGGACTTTGTGATATTGCGGAAATCGATAATAAAACCTGGTTATTTATTCCATAATTTTGAGCTTTGCTCAGGACATTAACCGAGTAATTACCTTTACTGACATGAATGTCCGGTCCAAGTATCTGTTCTATTTTATTGATAACGGAGGTTGAGAGTATCCACTGATTCAATATTCCCGTATCGATGGATTGAGGCATGCGAAAATAGTTATTGGAACCTCCAATGATGGAGCCTTGATTCTCAACAAGAACCTTGGTTCTGGATTCGAATAAATCCGGCTGCGTTTGAATCCGGATAGCCATTAAGGCAACGGCAAACAACACGCAAAAAACGATCAAACGGTTATGCCGCTGGATAGAGTACCAAAATGATTTTAGATTGAATTCGCTCTCAGAAACGGAAGGATCGGTTTGTTTTTGAAATTGGGAATGCTCAGAATATCGCTCGAGGTACATAAATCACATCCCCTGGCTTCACTTCTATATCAACGCTTTTATCACCACCGCTCATAACCTTATCCAAATCAACATTAATCCGGTCAATGGAGTCACTCTCATTGCGCCGCTTGATAAAAGTTCTTCCGGGTGCGGCTTCTTTGGTGAAATTTCCAGCATTCAGAATAGCCCTGAGTGTTGTAAGATTGGAACTGTAAGGAATCAATCCCGGACTCTTAACTTCGCCAAAAACATAGACAACTTCATCATAATCCTGAATCGGCAGGCTTTTATCCTTTCCGATCACGTACACAATATCATCTGCCTGAACAGAAAACGAGCTGTCGGCATTGTCCATAAGAACTTGATCCAGTGAAAAAATATCCGGTTTCTGTCCGGGAGCAGGATTTGAGTGAATAACGACGACATTCTTACTCAGGTCGCCGATGGTGCCTCCGGTCTGCAACAGCAGCTCCTTTATAGGTAATTTTTCCTTTTCAATCGTGAGTTCTCCTGGACGTTTAACCTCCCCAAGAACAAGAATTTTATGACTGTTGTATTCGACGACCTCGATCATCACTTCCGGATCGATAATGTAATCTTTTGCCAAAATCGGTGTCAGCTGTTCATCGACTTGAGCAGCTGTCAGTCCTTTCACGTTCATTTCATCGTTCATGATAGACAACACTATCGTACCCTTATTGGATACTTTGACCCGTTCATCCAGACGATAATCGTGTTTACCAGTGACAAGCACTCGAATTACGTCAGAAGGTCCCAGCTTATAACCATCAGCTGCAATACTGGTCATTATTGAAATCAGCAAGATGAAGGTTACCAACAGGAAAAACTTCAAATGTTTACTTGGAAAAACCATGTTCTCCTAATCCTATTTATAATTTAATGAATCAATGAAACAGATCGTATTTGATATGCAGATAGAGGGAAACAAGATTGTCGTTAAAATCGTATTCATCTCTTTCGGAATCCCGCTCGGCATACTGATATCGAAGCCTTATACTGACCCATTCGGCCGCCTGATAACCAACCGTAAATCTAGCTCTATAATAATCGTCCTTGAAGGTTTCACCGATATTATCATATTCCAGTGTTGAGTAACCCAGTTGCGTACTGATCTCAACGTGCCTCCAATATTTCAAAACATAAATGCCGTCAACGCCTGTATCTCTGTAAAATCCATTGGAGAAGCGTTCTGAGGAGCTAAAATTGGAGTGTGCGCCCAGTGTCAACCGGGAAACTTCTGAAAATTGGTTATTGATTTCCAGAAATCCGCCGAAATTATCATATTTTTCTTTTGCCAGACATTCACAGAAAACACTATACTCACGGTGATCATAATTTAGCCATCCACTCACCGACACACGATCACCGAACCGCTGTGTCACGCCGGCTCGAAGATTGTAACCATCAACATCAGGTTTTGTTCTACAGCATATGTTATCATATTCACGAGTCCAAAAACCGCCACCCAGAATGATGTCCGTGCATGTCAAAAATTTGACATTTGCGGTAACCTCAGCACCGACTTCTTCCCAGTCAAGATATCCATAAAGATCCCGGTCATATAATATGGGATCGCGATTATAGTCCAGAAATTGCCAGCGGACCTTTAGACCCAAGTTCAGCCGATCAGCATCGGAATAGCTGATCTGGGGTGAAATGACATTGGTGATATATCCTTCCCGGATTTCCGGTATCTCTTCCTGCTCGAGCCCGTACAATGAATCTTTATAATCGTCATAAAGCGCCAGCGTCAATCTGTCCGTCATATCCCAGCTCGCTGCCAGATCGACATTCACATAGCTTCGCTCATCCCTGCTTATATTATGATCGATATAATACCATTCATGAAATAGGGTATATTTCCCGCGAACGAAATATCTTTTACCTTCATGCATGACCTGTATGAAAGGCCGTATTTGGAGAATTTTATCATGAGGATCTTCGTTGCTTGCATCTATCTGATCATCGTTCTGAAGTAAAAAGTTGTCGTCATAGGTGCCATATATATCACCGCCCAGAGTAACATTGAATATTGCCGATTCAACGGGCGTGACATTCATTGATATCAAGATTAAAATGAGAACTACCAATGGTAACTGAATAATTCGAAGTATTTTCATAATATCTTTTATCCTCACTTTTTACTCGCATCGACTCATCGGTGATTCTTCTACATAACGAGGTAAAAGAATAGTTTCCTGACTATACGGCGGTACGCGAGGAATATTATTGATGACTGTTACCGCCAAATCCGGCGAAACTCTGATCAGTGGATTATGAGCAACTGGAAGAATTTTCCTTTCAACAAGCAGATAAATGGCATCAAACGGATGGTAATCCGGAGCTAATTCTTTTTCCAATCCGTAGATTCTGGTTAAAATAATTGCCAAATCAGCATAAATTAACGTTTGATCAAGCTGATATCCCTCTCTTGGTTGAAAATTGAGTTCTTTTAAAGCTTCCATTTTATCAGTAACCGACAGAATCGTGCTGCGATCTACAAGATCCAGATGATCAAAGAGATGATGAACAAATTCCTGATGCGTTATTATTGCCGTTTCAACGGGAATATTATCGATTACCTGAAATGCAGCAGTCTTCAAAATATCGCTTTCCAGAGTCAAATCCCCCGTGAGAATCATTTTCTGTTTAAGCAAGGTATACGCTTGATTGGCGGTATATTCCTTGGGAAGCTCATTCTCGATCGCATATAATCTTACCGTAAGAACACAGAATTGAACAACGGGCATTGGTCTTTCGATCTGATATCCTTCGAAAGGACACAAACGCATGGATTCCAGCAAAATGGCTTTGTCTCGCAGATTAAGGGATTCATATGTCTGATCCAGCATTAATTTTGTGAAAATTCGTTCGACGATATTTTTCTGGGTAAATGTGCTGTCATCTGCAATAGCTATATTCATGGAAATCAAGACAATCAGGCCCATAAGGCTTATTGTTCGCAAATTATTCCACTTCATTCTATCCTCCGTTTATACAAGGTGATCCCCTACCATAACACATCCTTCAGGACAATCAAGTAAATTTCTATGATAAGCCAATATTAAAAAAAAACAAACTGTATTTAGCATGAATTTGGATTGAAATTACTGACCAATAAAATTAAGACCATTGAATATCCTTTTATAAAACGGTATTGTTTGAACATTAACTCGACGAATACAGGAGGTTACTGTGAGATTACATATTACAATTATAATGGGATTAATTCTTTTGTTAACTGTCTTTTCAGGTTGCTCGCCTATTTTCAAAGCCATCAGAGACGGCGATGTGAAGCGTGTTGAAGGGTTACTAGAAAGCGGCTCCAGTGCCGATACGCGACAGTGTTGCGGATGGACACCTCTTCATGAAGCCGCGGAACTTGGCAATACCGAAATCGCAGAACTGCTCATCAAGTTTCAAGCCTCAGTGAATTCGCGCGATGATAATTACAGAACACCTCTTCATATAGCAACAATTCACGGAAATTTATCAATCGTCAATGTATTGATGAATAATGCCTCCGACATCAACGCACGTGATGAATGGGGTCAGACACCCTTGCATCTGGCGGTGATTAACAATCAGCCACAAATCGTAGAAATTCTGATCGAGTATAAAGCGCTCTGCTCTATAAAAGATATTGACGGCAAATCACCTTACGATCTCGCTATGGAACAGGGAAACGCAGAAATTTCTGAAATGTTAAAGAATTGCATGTAACGCTTTTCCCGGCAAAATTCTGCGTTTATTCGCCCCATCCAAAGGAAAATGTATCCATCTCTCCGACTATTTCTGTTATCGCCTCATTCGTTAATGCAGCATACCAAAAAACGTTATCTGCTGAGCCGGCATTCTGCGGCCAGTAAAACGTCGGCAGAACTTCTATTGTGGTTTCACCGGGAATAAATGTCTGGGAATAATAATCAAAATTGCCGAAAGACGGGGCAAAAAAGTAGCTGCTGTAAACATCCAGGATGACGAACAGCGGATACACCGTGAATGGTGAATCAGAGCCGTTTGTTACCACGACATTGCAATAGAAAATATCACTCGATTGGTAATAGGCTGATGGCATTTCAATTCGAACACTTGTTTGGAACGATCCGGGAGGAGTTGGTGTTGGAGTGTTTGGTGACACCGCAGGCGTTGGTGTCGGTGTATCTTCATGGGGAGGAGTCGGTGTGGGCGGTGACGGATGGCTTGAGCTGTCACCGGGATTTGTGACATCCGCCGGATTCCCTGGATCAGCATTACCCGCCTGCCATTCGCCATTGGGATCCAGTAACTCCTGGCCGTTCGTGAAACCATCCCCATCAGAATCCATTTCAGCAAGGGACACAGTCCAATGACCTGCAGATGCATAATCGCTAATAAACGCATTACCGTTACTGTGACATGTATTGCAACTGAACACATTCCCGTTTGGAATTTTTTCTACATCTTGACTGTATGCATCAACTTGAGGGATCATTGTGAATAAAAGCATCAGACTTAAAACAGCAATTTTAGCAATGATATTTTGCATAATTGTTACGCTCCTCCGCATTTAATAGAAAAACAATCATAAAAACATTTTCTCGAATACAAAGAACCACTCAGTTTAGATTCAACCAAAATCGTTTCGTTACATGATTTCAGAAAAAAATTGACAAACGCAATGAAAAAAACTCAAAAAAGCACTTTTGAAAATTTCAAATATTCATCAAGTCGTGTGAAATTGAAGAATAAATGGAGTTATCATTGGAAATTTCGTTTTTTTTAGGCAAAATAAATGAAGGGGATTACAGGGAGATTTTCAGTCATGATGAAGGATTTAATTTTCAGTGGAATAGCTATTTGTATTGCCCTGATCTTGATGCCGGGTGTTGCCTGTTTGCAAGCTGAAAGCAGTGACTCACCGGGATCATTGTCAGCTGTACATGAATCGCTCGATAATACTGATTCATGTAAATCATGTCATAATTCCGATTTTAGTACATCGGACGAAAAATGCTTCAGTTGTCATCAAAAGATCAAACAACGAGTGGAATCTTCGCATGGCATACACGCAGGAATTTCCGATTGTGGCAGCTGTCATCCCGAACATCGAGGAAAAGAAGCATCGCTGCGATCAAAAGACATTGCAATTCAATCTCACAGCACAAGAGGTTTCGTCTTGTCGGGAGGTCATCTTAGTGTTCCCTGTGCAGAATGTCATCGTAACGATGTTTTCAAAGGAACGCCGGACGCTTGTGAAGCTTGTCACTGGATGCGTCGGCAGGATGATCCTTATGAAACAAAACTCGGTATTCATTGTGGCGAATGTCATAATACAATCAGTTGGATACCTGCCAATTGGAACCATCAGATTGAAACCGGTTTTGGATTGTATGGAAATCACATAGCGCTTGCATGCGACGAGTGTCATGAAAAATTGAAGTTCACCGGAAAATCGCCGGAATGCATTTCTTGCCATCACAGCGAATACAACGGCACGGACGATCCGGACCATAAACGTGCTGCTTTCCCAAAAGAATGCTGGATCTGTCATGACACATCATCATGGCGCGTAGCACGTTTCGATCATTCAATTACAGGATTTCCACTCACAGGTGCACACCGATTCACGGAATGCTCAGCGTGTCACCCAAATGGCAGATATCAAGGTACGCCTATAGAATGCTATGCATGTCATAAGGATGACTATGAAAACGCCCAAGACCCGGACCATGCCGGCAGCAATTTCCCAAAAGATTGTTCACGCTGCCATTCGACACATTCCTGGACCGGTTTTGACTATAATCATGCAGTAACGGGTTTTCCATTACAGGGTGTTCATCGAACGCTGCCCTGCCAATCATGCCATAAGAACGGCAGATTCAAGGGAACACCGGATCAATGCAACGCATGTCATGCCATCCGGCAGCAATGAGGAATACCATGAGCGACTTAACGCACTTGAAGATTTACCCATACATTATTTTCATCAGTACACTCATTGCCATCTGCCATATGAGTGTAAACAGAGTATCAGCTGATGTCTTTGGACGCTTTGACATAGGTTCTTACAGCTTTTTCCCGGACGATGAATCCTTCGACAATCGAACATCAATCGCCGTAAAACTCAAATATCAGTGGAGCGAAAGCACTAACCATAACTGGTCATTTCTTTCCGATATCAAGCTTCGCGGAGAACCTGGTGGAGAAAAAGGAGAGCACTTACAGATAGTGGATTTCAGGTTAAACTATGGAATGGGAGTTAAACCCATTGGCAGCTCAATCGGTATCAGCAGAATTACAGATATTGCAGGAATCGGCTCAATTGCAGGAATATATCTCAGAACAAATTTTCATGATACTTATTATTTCGGCCTTGCAGGTGGTGCAAATCCCAGAATCTTAAAAGGCATCACTGATTTCGACGGTTCCAAATATTGTTTATATGGTAAATACAAGCGTAAAAATCATGATATTGGAATCGCTTACATAATGATCGATGACACGGATCTCGCTCGTGATGAAACGGATAGAATCATTTTTGAGACACACCATGAATTCAAGGATAGTTTTTTTGTTAATCAAAATGGTGAAGTCGTTCTTGATTCAGGTGCAAACGACAGTCGTTCACTGTTGCGTTTCTATTATGGATCAATGCAATGGGATTTGAATGAACAACTCAAAATCTCACTGATATATGAGCATAATGACACAGAACCTTATCTGACCTGGAATCCAGAGGACGGAACATACCTCACTGGTTTTGATGCAGAGACGCGTTTAAGAGACGACAGCTTTAAGTCGAATTCTGTGTCTCCAAGGATTGAGTATAGATTCAATGCCACATGGCGCGGATTTATCCGTTACCGTTACCGATCGCAAGACTTTCGTGAAAAAATAAGTCAACATCAGACAATGGGTGGATTTTCATGTGCCAACCTTTTCAATTCCGGTATTTCATGCTTTGGTATGGTCATTATAACTCAGAGTGACAGGAAAAATTATAAGAGTGGTTTTTTTACACTTTCAAAATCGATCGGTTCGATGCTGACACTTACACTCAATTATTCCGCTGATCGATTTCGATATCCGGAATCATTTTTTGATGCACCTTACATGGATACCACTCATCGCTTCGGTGTTTCCGCATTTTACCGTTTTACAAAATCGATTACAGGCATTCTTGAATATGAACGTACATTGGGTTCCGATGATCAGGATCGGGACCACCGAATGTTTGTAAATTTTCAATACCGCTTTTGAAATCCATTCTTGTTTCTGACAAACCACCCTATTTTTCAAGATCGAAAACAAGATTGCGGTTTCTATTGACACATGGCATCTTGAGATTGATAATTCAGTTATCTGGGGGTCTGGGTTTTATTGGAACAGGGATGAATCATCCCTGTTCCATATTTATGTTTTCAATATTATGACCGCTTTAGCTACCTAAACAATAAACTTGACTCGCTGCCTAAATCGATTGGATCGACGATCACCTGATAATTCCAAATATCGTCTACGGTTCCGGAGATATTTATTTCAGAGATTATGTTTTCCAGGTTATCTTTAGCAATGATTTTAAAAATCATATCAGCA
>JAFGJC010000378.1 GCA_016929305.1 candidate division CSSED10-310 bacterium
CGGTACGATGGGTATTAATCCTTTTAGGGATGTTTGTCATTGGCTATGTTGTTTCAGTGATCCGAAACAAAAGGGCTCTCCTCTCTCAACCCAGATCTTCTTCCAATTGGTTTGTTATCCGAGTCGCGGTCTATTGTTTGCTTCCGCCCTTCATTTTGACGAGTTTTTTACATCTCGAATCATTGAACATCCTTGAAGGAAATCCCTTCCTGATGAAATCGATTTTTTACAGCACATTATTTATTTGCCTTAACCTCTGGTCTTTATGGGTATTACGTCTATCTCGCCGCTCTTCTCTTTCACTCAATTTCTGGGGGCGAGGAATTGATATTTTATGTATGAATCTGATGCTTCTATTATTTCTCGGAGAATTATTTCTCATAATTTTCAGTCATGTAAGACCATCAATATTATTCTATTCCCACACTTCAGATATTTTAACCCGCATTGATAGTCTCCATTGGGGACCCGGAGCACCATATTTTAATTTTCACATGAACAGTCGTGGGTATCACGACGAAGAATTCTTCAGAGCTGAGGATCTTGATCTTGTGATCGGTCTTTTAGCCGATTCGTTTGGATTGGGTGTTGTGCCATACGAGTATAATTTTGCTACTGTCGCAGAGCGAAAACTTCGCGAATATTTCGCCAATACTTATAATCGCATAGCAATCCACAATTTTGGTGTACCGGGCATAGCGATGGAAGAATACGCCTTTCTTTTAGAAACGCAGGTCCTACAAACGAATCCTGCGCTTGTCGTTCTGTGTATTTTTATCGGAAACGATATTATTGAAAGTCAGGAATTTGATCAAATCAAACAATCGCGTTATTGTTTTCAGAATTGGTTCCTTTGGTTGGTACCAAAACGTCTTGTTATTTTGGCTAAAGAGCAAAAGCGACAAGAGCTGAATGCACTCAAAATTGGTCAATTTTCAGAAGAGACGGACAATATTCCTGATTATATTTATGATTCATCGAAGGAACGTCCAACATTTTCGATGGAGAAATTTCTGGAAATTGAACGCTGGCGTTTTGAAGTCTGTAACCCCAAAAATCGGGATTGGCAAAAAAGCTTTACAGGATTTTTCAAGGGACTTGACTACTTTCAAACGTCTCTCGGCAAGAAATTAGTCCTCGTATTGCTTCCGGATGAGTTTCAAGTCAATGATGAGCTCTATAACGACATCAAAAAATTCAATCGCTACTATTCTTCTTATCAAAGAGACTATCCCCAGGAACGGATTCTTGCCTATTGCCAGGAACATGGGATTGTCTGTATAGACATGCTTCCGGCACTTCGAGAAGGGCAAAAAAACGGGCGGACATATCATTTACAGGATACCCATTTGAATACTTACGGGAATAGTATTGTAGGAAAAGAACTTGCAGAGGCCCTATATAAATATCTCAATAACTAGTGATAACATGAAGAAATAAGAATAATCCTCTTTGAAACAGTTATTCTATCTCTCCCTCATTTTTGCCCCTCAGAGATCCCTTTTTTGACTCTTTTGAGAATATTCTTGACAGCACACAATATAATCAGAAAATATTAAATAGAGAATTCACCAAAGATAGTAGCTCAATCAAAAGAGACTTCCACACGTATTTTTCCGGAAATACTAAAAAGTTTTAGCTTTCGTCAAGCAAGATGTAAAGCCGACAACATCCAGACAGAAGGGGAGTACAAAATTATGGATCTCACGGAAACCTTGAATACAAACTATATTGACGCTCAATATACGTTATGGAAACGTGATCCCAGTGCAGTGTCCCGGGAGTGGCAGTTGTTCTTTGCAGGTTTTGATTTTGCCGGCGATGGATGGCGCGGTCCCACAGGGAGTTATCAAGAAAACCAGATGAAGCAGGCTCGGGTCGAAGCCCTCAAGTACCGCTACCGCGATATCGGACATCTGCTGGCAGGATTGGACCCGTTAGCTCACGGTCCGACTGACCATCCATTACTGCATTTATCAGCGTTCGAATTAACAGAGGAAGATTTAGACCAGGAATTTTATACCTACCGTTTCTCTGAGAACAAACGCGCTCCGCTACGCGAAATTCTGCAAATCCTGCGTGATACCTACTGCGGATCAATTGGGGTCGAATTTATGCACCTGCAAGATCCTGAGGAGCGTCGCTGGCTTCAGGATCGGATGGAACCAATTCGCAATCGACCGCATCCGGATCATGATGCCAAAATTCGGATCCTGAACAAACTTTATCAAGCCGCGCTCTTTGAACACTACCTGAACAAAAAATATGCCGGCCAGACACGCTTTTCACTCGAAGGGGCAGAAACCACAATTGCCATGCTTGATGCGCTTTTACTGAATGTCACTGATTACGGCTGCACAGAAATCATTCTCGGGATGTCGCACCGGGGCCGCCTGAACGTAGAAACCAATGTCCTCTATAAAACCTATGAGGAAGTGTTTCGTGAATTTGTGAATGACTATAATCCGGATAGTCTCGTAGGCATGGGAGATGTCAAGTATCACAACGGCTATTTAACCACTATCAGACTTGCCAATCGGAAACATGTGCGAGCTTTTTTGGTCGATAATCCAAGTCATTTGGAATCCGTCAATCCGGTAGTTGAAGGTATTGTCCGAGCCCGTCAGGATCTCATGCCAGAAGGCAAGAGAAATCAGATCGTGCCATTACTCATCCATGGTGATGCCGCCTTTGCCGGTCAGGGGGTTGTTACCGAAACATTGAACCTCTCGCAGTTGGAAGGATATAAGACTGAAGGGACAATTCATGTCGTCATTAATAATCAGATCGGATTCACGACCCTTCCTGAACATGCCCGTTCCACCAGATATTCTACCGATATTGCCAAAATGCTGATGGTGCCGATCTTCCATGTACAAGGGGAAGATCCGGAAGCGGCTGTCCATGTTGCCAAACTCGCGAGCAGCTACCGCATGGAATTTGGCAAGGATGTAGTGATCGATCTGATCTGTTATCGTCGTTACGGCCATAATGAAGGCGATGAACCCTATTTCACCCAACCTCAAATGTACGAAAGAATTCGTGAGCGACCGTCAATTCATCAAATGTATGCAAAAAAGCTGCTTGATGAAGGCATTGTTCAGCAAGAACAGGTAGACCAGATTGAAAATGGCATTAATATGTGCCTGGAAGAAGCATTCAATGCCGCTCAGGAGAACCCTCGGATTTTTCCGCACACCCAGTTCTACGAAAACTGGCAGGGTTTTCACGGCAATTATACATCAGATCCTCTGGAAACCGGAGTTGCCCGGGAGACATTGATCGAACTGGCCCGGAAACTTAATACGATTCCGGCGGAATTTACACCGCACCCCAGGCTGAAACGCCTGCTGGACAGACGTTTAGAAACAGTTGAGCAGGGAGAGGGAATTGACTGGGCCAATGCTGAGGCCCTTGCCTTTGCATCACTTGTCACGGAAGGATCGCCTATCCGATTGAGCGGCCAGGATAGCGGTCGGGGCACC
>JAFGJC010000379.1 GCA_016929305.1 candidate division CSSED10-310 bacterium
CAAACCTGTCAGCAGAGTAGTATGCGATGGTCCGGTAGTGGGTATCGGCGCATATGCTCTTACAAACTGAATACCGTGCTTCGCAAAGGAATCCAAATTGGGTGTAGAAATGCTGGATTGCCCATATCCGCTCATACCATCGCCACGCCATGTATCAATGGTAATCAACACTATATCCGGCTGTAAATTTTTTACACTCTTTTCCAAACCAATAAGCATCTGATAAAGGATACCCAGAGGAATGAGCAACATTGCCAGAAGCAGCACCCACAACACTGGTCGCTGGATCACCATTTACCTCCGCTCGTAAAAACTGAAATATTTATCCCCGATCTTAACCCATTTCAACCGATAGTACCGGTTGAATGCCGGATTCAGACCCATCGTCCATAAATTGTTCGAATTGGGATTTGCTGGAGGATAATTCACAGTAGGTTCGTCGCGCAGCATACAAAATGATAAACGTTCATCAAAAATATAATCAGGTGCATTCTGAAGAACTATTTCATCTATTTTTCTTTGTTCTTCTTCGGTTGAGACCGATGTGTGAATGATTTGAGCGATCATTTTACTATTCAATCCTCCTCTATCGATATTCTTCAACCCGGCATAATAAGGTATTATTCCACCCAGTCCCGTTGACATGACCGCGTTATCATCCCAGTTTCTGGCAATCCATTCACCTACGGTTTTCCAGTCTTTGAAATGAGGTTGTTCCCAAGTCAGCTTATCGACGTAATCACTTTTCCGTAACATCAGTGGATTGTACCACATTGATGCAATGGATACAGAGCTATTCAAAACCATAAATGCAATCAATAAATGATATTTAAAGTGAGGTTGCAGAAAAACAATAACCATTGATGCACCCAACCCCAAAAACGGCAAAAGGGGAATCAGGAATCTTCCAAAAGGCATCCAATCTCCACCAATAATGTAAACATAAAGTGAATAAACAAGACAAATCGAAAAAACCGGCAGGTATGCAGCTAGAAAATGATGTATATTGCGATCATATTTTCCCATCCAAGATTTCAAATTCTGACTACCAAGCAAAAAACACACTAACAACACCAAACCGACAGAAACGACGGGAATATCGATCAGTCCAGTCAACGCGCCATATTTTTTGAAATATGCGAAACCGCCACCGGAAAATCGTTTGCCTTTGACCCAAAATGTATTGGGAATCCAGGCGTTATAGTAGAGAAGTCTGAAAATCATGTGGGGAATAACGATCAGCGAAAATCCCCCCATCATCTGCCAGAATTTTGATTTTTTATGAATGAATCCTTTTAGATGCGGCAAAAGATATAGAACTAGAAATAACACTCCCTCTGGACGTGTTAATGTGGCAAGACCAAATAAAAGACCTGAAAACAGCTCTTTTTTTCTGATGTCAGCTTGATCTGTCATTACTGCAGCAACAAGAAAGAAAATAAACATACTTGTTTCCAGACCGGATACAGACCACATCTGGAAACCGGGTGACGTCGCCAGCACAATAGCAGCAACAGGTCCGGCATAAGCATAATATTCATTCCGTGAATGAATAAAACATAAACATGCCAAGGAGCCAATTGCAAAGACCAATCCTGCTATTTTTGAAGCAACTGGTATATCTATTACCCACCCCAAAACAGCCAGCAGCATTACCCACAAAAAATTTGTATATCCTTCGACATACTCGCCGGGATTGTAGACAACACCGTTTCCTGAAAGTATATTTTTTGCGTACCTGAACGAAATGTACGCATCCTCAACAGTATAGAACCAGAAATAAAAAGCTCCCAAAACTATAAACAAACAGCAAATAATGAAAGTCAGCCATCTGATTGTTATCGAAAATCCGGAAGTTTGATGTTCAAACACACTCACCGTACCCATTGATTGGATTTTCTTCGAGGCGGCAATTTTTCCAGATAAATTAATCCCATGCGCGAAAATTTATGCAACATAATGTAAATCGTTTCCATTTCCATATTAGTGAGATACTTCAGTGATTTTACACTTGTGCGGCCATCAATTCTTGAATAGACAAACCCCTCCTCTGCAGTCAAGGGTAGTTTTGCCGGACTTAGACTACTGAAGGAATGTCTGATTTTTGGGATGATATCCGGGGATTCTATCATACGCTTGGCATCATGAATAATATGTTTTTTACATTTCCTTAAAAGTGTTTCAGCAGGGGCGCATGTTTTATCGATTTCCAGTATTTTACGCAAAATAGCAATCGATTCATGATATCCCTGATGTTCCATAAGTTCTGTAGCTTGATTCATGTTTTGCTCGATTTGAGAGCTGACAGCTGCTCTGTCTTTTTCGAGTTTTTCGTCTCGAACGATGCAGCCTTCTGACATCATTTTATGAAGAGCATCCATAATATTGAATTCACTTGCATTTAATCCACAGGTAATCTCTTTCAACAATCTTGGTTTATCAAGCAACTCCCAAATTTTCTGTTCCAATCCATTTTTATATGTATCAATTTTGCCATTATCTGCTCTTTTAAGAATTGAATTTTCCTGGGGCAACATTTCTTTATTACGACGCAATTCATCTATTCTTCTGGCACCTTCAAGAAGCAGGTTTGAGGAATTTACAACATCCACAATTTTTTCATTATCCAATAGATCTCTTTCTTCAAATGTGAACTGACCTTCTTTCCAATTCATCAAATCGAAATAGACTTCCATAACCTGTTCAGACAGCACTTGTTTCAGATTTTCACCTGAAACGATGTTTTTTTTCTCCAGCAGTGTTCCAAGTTGCTCAGATTTATCGATCTGAATATTGCGGAATTGTACAAGCTGTTCTTGTGTCAGGTAACCCTTTCGAACCAGAAGAGCGCCAAGGCGATCTTTAGATTTTGAAGATGTGACACCAACAACATTGCCGTCATGAAAAAATATATTTTGTTTTTGATCAGTATTGGACGCTGTCAATACACCACTTTTCTTCCCTCTCGCAATCCATTCCAATAAATCTTGCGGTGGCATACCTTCAAAAGAACCGCTTAACGACATGCATTCTCTCCATCAAGATTCGCCAAGAGTCCTGGAAGTTCTTTGAAATCGTGAAAACAAGCATCGACAGTTTTCATCGGACGCTCCACATCATCAGTTATGCAATCCTTGCAGAACAACACCGTAACCATCCCTAATTTTTTAGCCGGAAGCAAATCCCAGTCAATTCGATCACCAACCATCGCAATTGAATGCGCCTGGATACCCATATCTTCTATTGCAATCCGATAAAGTTCAAGATCAGGTTTATGGAAATTTGTTGCTCCCGAGATAGTAACAGAAGAAAAATATTTATTTAAACCATGTCGATTTATTTGTGCCGTTTGAGTTTCTACGGAACCTTCCGTAATAATTCCCAGTCGAAATTTTCCCGATAATTTTTTTAAAACCGTTTGGACACCCAAATGCAACGCTGCCCCTGATACGCGACCTTTTCCATAAGCTATTGCCATATCATTCAAAAGATCATCATTTTCAACAGATAACACTCTGAACATATGTTTGAATCTAGTTTTCCGGTTATTGAAAGCGGAGTTACGGATACCGGTTTGGGATGTGATTGGATATTCTTCAGCGATAATTCTCTTATACGCATCAAAAAACGCATCCAAAGTGACCAGCGGATAAACGTCATGAAATATTTGATAGGCTTGTTTCAATCCCTCTTCAGAACTTGAGGAATAATCTGTGAGTGTGCCATCTAAATCGAACAGAACGCCTTTTAATGTCATTCTGATCCGCCATCTATCAAATCGCTGTAAAGATCTGTTCTTCGCTCTATTAGAAAAGGAAATTCTCTTCTAGCTAGCGAAACTGCAGAAATATCTATTTCAGCCATAATCACAGCATCTCTATGAAAAGCGGGAGATGCTGAAAACTCTCCGAATGGATTGACACAAAAAGACTTTCCGTAAAACGTAAGGTCGCATTCCTTGCCAACACGATTAATACGGAAAACATAAAGATTGTTTGTAATGGCATTGGCTTTGATAACAGCTTCCCATCGAAAGTGGGAATCAAATGCGGCTGCTGTTGGAGAGAATATGATTTCGGCACCTTTCATCGCCAAAATACGTGATCCCTCGGGGAAAAAATTATCCCAGCAGATCTGAATGCCAATTGTTGCAAATGGGGTTTTGAATACCGGGTACCCAATATCGCCTGGCATAAACAATTTCTTTTCTTCCCAAAAAGGTATATCAGGTATCTGATTTTTCCGATATACCCCCAATATTCCGTTGCAATCAACAACAGCGACGCTATTGAAACGTTTTTCAGCAGAACGTTCATAAACCGGACATAGAATGACAGCTTTGTATTCTTTCGCCAGGTGAATAAATGGTTCTGTCGTCGGTCCCGGTATTGATTCCGAATATTCGGAATAATTCGATGTGTTTTTAATATACCAAGGCAGTGAAAAAAGCGCAGAGAAACAAAGAATATTAGCTCCTTTATCCAAAGCAACTTTTGCGAAAGTCTCAGCTCTTTTCAGATTATAATCACGGTCGTCCTTTGCCGAAAACTGTATACCTGCAATATGAACGATTCGAGGGGGATCAGAAGGATTTTCACCTTTATCTATACCCCGCAACACTTCTTGTATTTTTTCCCGCTCCCGCATGGACATGGATCATTCCTCCCGACTTTCTTACTCGTTCGTCTGACGGTTTCAATAGGTTGTGATGGCTGGTTTTCCTCCGGTTGTTCCTGATGCCCGCGTCGCGCCGGTCTTGATCCGACCATAGGTCCTCTTCCTTCGACAGTTCTTTGACTGCGAGACTGCGCTGGTATCGATTCCTGTTTAATAGGTTGATAAATAAACAGATCTCGAATGGCATCACGTTTTATTCGACTGACCATATCTTGAAATAAATCAAAGCCTTCCCTTTGATATTCCTTCAATGGATCTCTCTGACCGTATCCCCTAAGACCTATACCTTCTCTGAGTTGATCCATGTTAAGCAGATGGTCTTTCCAGTTTGCATCAATCCTCTGTAAAAGCACCGTCCTCTCAAACCAGATCCTCAGCTCATCATCCAACTCTTCACGCTTTTTCTTATAAATCGTCGTGTATTCTTCGATAAGATATTCAAAAAATGCCTCTTCTGACCAAATTTCATCCTTTTGCGGATGTTCAAGTGAAAGTGTAAAACCGAAAATGTTCTTCAACGCAACACTCAAACCCTCCATATCCCAATCGTCTGGATGGGTTTTGGGGACAACATAATCGTTAACAATTTCATCCAGCACTTCTTCAATCATCTGCATGATCATCTCTGAAACATCATTTGATGTCAGGACTTCATTTCTGTATCCATAGACAACCTCACGCTGTTTGTTCATCACATCATCATACTCAAGCAAATTTTTTCTTATCGAAAAGTTGAATGCTTCAACTTTTTTCTGCGCACTTTCAATTGAACGTGAGACCAGTTTGTTTTCGATTGGTTCATCTTCTTGCATTCCCAAACGATCCATAAGATTTTTTATTCGTTCACCACCAAATATTCTCATTAAATCATCTTCGAGTGACACATAAAATCGACTTGATCCCGGATCACCCTGCCTTCCAGAACGTCCTCTCAACTGGTTATCGATCCGCCTGGATTCATGTCTCTCGGTGCCTATAATATGTAATCCACCAAGTTCGACGACTTCCTGATGCTCTTTATTGGTAATCATCTTCTGCTTCTCAAGCATCTTCTTAAACATATTCTGATACTCTTCAGATTGTTCATCTATGCTCTCTTTTTCAAGAGATTGACGAACTAAAAACTCTGAATTCCCACCCAGCAGGATATCTGTACCACGTCCCGCCATATTTGTTGCAATTGTTACCGCACCTTTTCTGCCTGCTTGCGCAACGATTTCTGCCTCTCTCGCATGATGTTTTGCATTTAGAACATTGTGGGTTATATTTCTTCTTTGCAGCATTTTTGACAGTTTTTCAGATTTCTCAATCGCAATTGTGCCAACAAGAACGGGTCTCCCCTTTTTATTTAATTCCTCAATTTCACTAACAACCGCTTTGAATTTTTCCTTCTCCGTCTTCATGACAATATCGGGATATTCCAAACGGATGAGTGTTTTATTCGTTGGTATTGATACGACATCCAGATCATAAATTTGAGCAAATTCTGCAGCTTCTGTCATTGCGGTGCCCGTCATACCTGCAAGTTTGTCATACATTCGGAAATAGTTCTGGAAGGTAATGGATGCAAGAGTCTGATTTTCGCTCGCGATTTTTACACCTTCTTTGGCTTCTATTGCTTGATGAAGACCATCAGACCAACGTCTTCCGGGCATAAGCCTGCCCGTAAACTCATCAACAATCATAATCTGTCCATCTTTTACAACGTAAGCCACATCGCGCTTAAATAATGTATGCGCTCTTAAAGCCTGATTAATGTGATGCTGTAGAGCCATATGTTTAGGATCATACAGATTATCAACCTGAAGCAATTTTTCCGCTTTGGCAATTCCAGTTTCTGATAATGATGCTGTTTGACTTTTTTCATCAATGACATAATCGATATCTCGCCGAAATTTCGGTATGATCCGGTCGATTTTAACGTACAAATCCGTAGATTCATCGGAAGGACCTGAAATAATCAATGGTGTTCTTGCCTCATCAACAAGTATCGAATCCACCTCATCTATGATTGCATAATGGTGTTCACGCTGAACGAATTGTGTACGCGAGATTTTCATATTATCCCGCAAGTAATCGAATCCAAACTCATTATTGGTTCCGTAGGTTATATCGCAACGATAAGCATCATAGTGATCCTGAGGATGCTCATCACTCTGAATTACACCCACAGAAAGTCCCAGAAACCGATAAATTTTGCCCATCCATTCTGAATCGCGCCGTGCAAGATAATCATTTACAGTAACGATATGCACACCTTTTCCTGTCAATGCATTCAGACAAGTCGGTAGCGTCGCGACAAGGGTTTTTCCCTCGCCCGTTTTCATTTCAGCAATTTTACCTTGATGTAATACCACTCCACCGACGAGTTGCACATCAAAATGACGCATTTCCAAAACCCTTCGACTCGCTTCACGAACCACAGCAAACACTTCGGGCAATGCATCGTCCAAAGGCATCCCTTTGGAAATTTTTTCCCTGAAGATTGGAATCCTGGAACGCAGTTCATCATCTGATTCCTCTCGAATCGATGATTCCAATTCATTTATATGAGTCACAAATGGATAAATTTTTACCAATGTTCTTTCATTAGCGCTCGGAAACATTTTTTTTATGATTTTTATTGCACCGGATATTGCACTCACATTATTATCCTACTTTCTTAACTGATGATGAACAACCATACTGAATCGTCCCAACATAACATATTTTTGTTTGAAAAAGGGACCTATCCCTGTTCTTCATCCGGCAAAAAATAACACGGGTTGACCGGTTTACCCTCAATTCTGACTTCATAGTGGAGGTGCCGATGGGTTGAACGCCCAGTATTCCCTAATAAACCAATAATATGACCTCTATCAACCCATTCACCAGGTTTCACATAGACTTTATCAAGATGCGCATATCGAGTTGAGATACTAAAGGCATGGTTAATCGTAACCACGTTGCCATATATCTCATTCCAGTCGGACTGAATAACGACACCTTCAGCAGCAGCAAGCACTGGAATACGACTTGGATGAGCAATATCTATTCCCGTATGCAATTTGATCGATCCAGTAAAAGGATCTTTACGCCTGCCGAACGGCGATGACACAAAACCATGCTCAACAGGTGAGATAGAAGGAATTCCACGAACGAGATCGCCCATGGATTGAATGTATTTGTATAGCATCAAGTTTC
>JAFGJC010000380.1 GCA_016929305.1 candidate division CSSED10-310 bacterium
TATGAACCGTATCTTTGGACCGCCGATCCGGCTAGCGGAGAGACAGCAGTCGAAATATTGGGAAACAGCGTGGGATTTGATTGCGAAACCTGGCACGAATACTATGAAATGCCGGCTCATGACATGGAGTTTTTTTGTGTCGCCTGTCTTGCGGACTGGTTTACTCTGAACAATACCCTGGCGGCATTCGATGACGGATCGGTGATTTCCCGAACCGACCATAAAGAATCATACATAACGATCTGTGAGGTCTGGTACCACTATCCATCCGGCGAGACCTACTGCCAATGCCGGGAAGGGGATCCGTACAACCCATACAATACATATCCGTGTGAGGATTATTCTTCAAAGATGAATGGATCTTCCGCTTATACGGGTAACACTATTATATCTTCGGATTATTTCGGTAAAAATTCGACGGAATATATTTTTCGAAACCCAATCAATGAAACCACTATTTTTATCGAAGCGCCGGGATCTCCGTGTGAGGAATATCTGCAAAGAGTAAACCCGTCAAGTCTTGTACATCTGCCGGATGGCGATTTTATGTTAGCGTATTATTCCCCTCCATTTATATGGGGAAAAACAACAGATATCGATCGGTCCGGTTGGAGCAATCCGGAGCAGATTGTCCAGCCGAACCGATGTGATAATCTGGATGCTTGTGGTAATGAAAACGGGGATTTCTGGATTATCTACCGGGACGGCGACACTGTTTTCTTGACAACGAATTCAGGTAATCTTCCGCCGGAGAATACCCGCGGGGTGGACCTGTTGTTGAACAGCGAGTTGTTTCAGGCCGGTGATCCCTTTAAATTAAGAGCTGTCTGCCAGGATCCCGGATTCAGCTATCCTGCAGATCTTTATGTCATATTGGATGTCTACGGTGATTTTTTCTTTTTCCCAACCTGGTCCAAGACTCCGGATAGTTATCGTGTGAACCTCGATTCGAGTAAACCGGTGGCCGTTTTTGTCTTGGATTTTTCCTGGCCTGCCGGTATTTCAGGGTCCGCAAATGGATTGGTATTCTGGGGTGGTATGCAGGATCCTGAAACGGGGGAAATTATAGGCCAGATTGATGCCGAGGTGTTTGGTTATATTTAAAACATCTCTACTAAATAACGGTGAATTTGAATGGAAAAGAATCAATATATTCCATCGCGTGAGCGATCCTGTTAACAGTGAGACCGATAACATACATTTACTGTTATTATGTCATATGACCTAAAAATATTTTTGAAAAAATACAAAAAATAGATTGCCTGAATAGAAAAAATAACTCGTGCCAAATCCCGGAATACTCAGAACTATTTCCCCTGCCGCCCGTAGTTGGTATTATGAGGAAATGTGATCATCATTTTCCTTTATAATATAAAGTAACAACAGCGATAAGCGACTGATTTGGAGATTTAAAAATGAAACGTAAACTCATGATTTCTGCGATGCTGCTATATACTGCTGTCGGTATTGCTCATGATGATATTCATGAACTGAATCCCGTTTCGGCTTTTCTTGCAGATTTTGAAAGGGCGGTACAATCAAAACAATTGAATAAGATCATGGAATGTTTTTCGGCAGATAATCCGGAATTTTTCAGGGATCAGAACACGCGATATGATATTTTCTGTTCTACGGAAAACAGCAGTTTTTCCATGCGAGTGAAGCAAGCGGGTTGCGATCCGTCCGGCAACTCCGCTCTGGTGTTCATATCCAGGAGAACGATCCGGCATGATCGGCCTTTCTTGAGTGCGTATTGGGCAAAGCTCGATATTATTCAGGACGATCTCGGGTACAAAATTTCTGGCGAAAGGATACTTGATTATGCACGGGCGGAGAACACAATACTGACGATGACCATCGATCCTGAAAACCATATTCTGTCAGGTCAGTCTCATATTCAATACCTGGTAACCGAAACGGGTCCGGATAATTTGGTCCTCTCGCTCAACAGGGGATTAGATATCACGAAAATCACAGATGATAACGGGAAACCAATTGCTTTCGAACGCACGGGTACGACCATAGTAGTTCCATTCACTCACACTTTGACACTAAATTCAAAGGGTCAGCTTATCGTGAAATATTCCGGTGGATTGTTTAACGAAAGCCAGGAAATTGGATATTCTCAGGTTAATATCGGGTTTGATGGTTCGTTTGCCAGCTGGGTGACCCGGTGGTATCCGGTTCTGAATTGTGAGACGACAAAGAGTAAAGGGACCATTGAATACACGATACCTCCAAACATGATTGTTGTGAGTTCAGGCAAAAGACTTAAAACGATCGACCAGGGAGACTCAAAACGAGTGATTTTTGAAGTTAATTCTCCCATGGAGTATTCATTTGCGGCAGCCGACTATATCGTCAGATCCCGAACCATTGACGGGGTGGATATCGGTGTTTATTTCCTGGGCGACGATGAACGGAATGCAGATGAATACATATCGACATGCGGAGAGATGATTGCTTTCCTGAAAGCTACCTATGGATTCTATCCGTTTGATCAATATGCGGTTGTTGAAATTCCCAAATCGAAGGTGGGAACCCTGGGCGGTTCCAGCGAACAGGGCATGAACCTGTTTCCGGAAGGAAAGCTTCCCGAAGAACACATGAATGAATATGTTATCTGCCATGAAATCGGTCACAGCTGGTGGGGTAATCTTGTCGGGGGTGAAGTGGGGATTTCCGAAGCCCTGGCACAGTTCACATCAACATTGTGGTTTGAACAAAAATATGGAGAAAAGGCTCTTAGGAGTTTATTGAACAATGGATATACAGCTCAAACAGGCCAGTATGCGAACGCTTTTTTTGAAAATGTGATGATGAATCCCGGTTATGATGTTCCTCTGGGAATTCCCTCCCCGGAAAAGCAGTCCATTCTGCATAACATTGCAGATATCAAAGGACACTTTGTCTATCATATGCTGCGGGATCACATCGGTGCCGATGCCTTTATGGAAGGTTTGAAATCAATATTAAATAACTACCGATATAAAAATGTCACTCTGAAAGAAATGAAAGAGGCATTTGAAACAGCAGGCGGATGTGACTTGGACTGGTTTTATGACCAATGGTTTTATGGGACTGGAGCTCCAGAATTTTTCCTGGACTATGACATAAAGGAAGTGAAAGCAGGTTATGAAGTGTTTGGGAAGGTGTCGCAATCTGACCCGTTTTTCAGGGTCCGCCTGGAAATAGCTGCCATGCGGGGAGATGAGATACATCTGGAATCCATGGAAATAACGAAGACTCCTCAACACTTTTCTTTCACGGTACCGTTCAAACCGGAAAAGGTCGAGCTGGATCCATTTCTGAAAATTTTCAGATGGACACCGGAACGTAAAGCTGTCAATCAGTTAAAGTTGGCATCAAAACTCACAAGTGTGCACCAGTTTGAAAAGGCTGAAGAAATTTATACTCTGCTGATGAAACGATTACCGGATTCCTGTCTCGTTGCCGGTCAGTATGGAGATTTTCTGCTAGCCAGGGGATCGGTGAAAGATGCCCGGAAGGTTTTTGACAAAGCGCTTGCTGAATATGAATCACGATCGTTTGGTGTTCTCGATCCCCAATACGGCAAAATACGGCTGAGCCTTGCAAAGATTATGGATCTGACGGGAAAACGGGTTCTGGCAGTTAATCAATACCGGGAAATCATGAATGATCCCATGATTAGAAACGAAGTTAAATTGATGGCGAAACATTATCTTGATGAACCATTCTGCCCTGAAACGCTTTTTATAATTTCACAGAAAGAACTCGAAGAATATACCGGCAACTATAAGATTCAGGAAATGGTTTTTATGGGTAGTATTGATGATAACGGTATCCTTGTTTTCACAGGACCTGATGGCGTTGAAAGACCACTTATTCCCAAAGGGATAGACGAATTCGAAGCTTTAGATGATGTGTCCATGCGGATTCGATTTGAACGGAATCCAAACCATCAAATTTCAAGAGCTGATTTGTATCGGAACGGTGATTTGTTCATTTCTCTTGAAAAATAGAAGCAGTATACAAGATTGCGAAAGTAATGATGAAAAAAGCGATTTTCAGGAAATATAAATCTTCTGATTTCATGCGTGTCCGTGATTTTCTTATTCGTAATTATTTGGCATTCGATCCGCCCGTCAATTGGGATGTTGTACGGTGGAACTATGCTCGCTATTTTGCAGCACCCATGCTGGGCGCTTGGGGAATCGGAAATGTTGCCGCAACGATCCCGGATATTTCTTCGAATGCCGCATCCAGAGCGGTAAAGCTTTGGGAAAGCGTGATCGGTATTTGGGAGACCGTTCGCGGTGAAATTGCGGGAGTAGTCTGTCCGGACGAATATGTTCCCTGGCATCCCGCATTTGGACAGGCTTTTCTTCAACGTGATCCTCGCCACGAATATCTTCTTCCGGAAATGCTTTCCTATGCCGAGCAGACACTGTCGCATAGTGCAAAGGCGAGGATCACCATTGGTTCCCGCGACATATCACTGATACGGATTGTTCAAGAAAGAGGTTACCAAAAGGATGAGAAACCGTGCATGCATATGATGCAATATGACCTGCAAAAACTCCCGCCATCCCGGTTGCCCGAAGGTTACCGGTTTATGTCCATGGCTGAGACGGATGATCTTGAAAAACGGCGCAAAGTCTTTGGACTGTCTTTCCGGCATCCCAATCCCAACGAATGGCCAACCAGGACATCTTACAGCTCTTTGCAAACAGCTCCGGATTATCGAAAAGATCTGGATCTTGTGGTGGTTCGACCTGACGGAGAATTTGTTGCCTGCACCATTGCCTGGTACGATGCCGATAACCGTCTGGCGACTCTTGAACCACTCGGGTCCATTCAACTGGGAATGGGCCGTGAAGTTGCTATCGAAGCTTTGCAGCGGACGGCAGCTCTGGGTGCGAAAATCGCTTACATGGATTCCGGGTTGAAATTTTACCTGAAGATTGGGTTTCAGAAGACATTTCCCATTTACCGGTGGATAAAACGTTTATAAGGCTGACGATCCCCAGCCGAACGACCATGTGTCCATGTCGCCCAAGATGTGTGTAATATCAGCATCGGTCATTGCTGCATACCAGACAATACCATTTCCGTTTCCGGCGTTTTCTGGCCATGTAAACTCCTGAAGCACCTGAATTTCCGTCAAGCCTGGATGAAGATCCACAATATAATGGTCAAACTCGCTAAATGATGGCGCGAAAAAATAGGTTCCATAAACATCCAGAATGGCAAACACGGGAATTCGGTTGTAATGAAGGTTTTCGGGATTGCACAGGGTCAACCTGCAGGCACAGGAATCACCGGGCGAATAGAATGTTCGCGGCATCCATAGTGTTGTGCCCAAAGTGTTGCATACCGGTGTCGGCGACGGCGGCACCGGACTGGGTGTGGCGGTAGCCGGTTCCGGTGTTGTGGGGACGGGGGTTTCTGTTGCTGGAATGGGAGTGAATGATGGAACCGGGGAGTATGTCGGAATGGGCGTATTTGTTGCGACCGGGGTGTGGGTCGGCATGCCGGGTGTGTGCGTTGGGAAAACAGGGGACGGTGAGGGTGTGACAGTGGGAGGTATTACAGGAACCGTTTTCGTCGTGCAATGGATAGCGCCGCCATAGGCTATGGGTTCCAAGGAATTTACACCGATGACCGTTTTCCCGGGCATGGCACTCTGATATATCAAAAGGGCTTCTGCGTCACCGGGATCGTTGTATGTTGGAACAAATACATTGTCATTGACGATCAATGAATTGGTATACGTCTGATACAGCGCAGGATCTCCGGGCATCGGTATCCTGACGATTTCATAAGGTCCGCCAGCTCCAGATGTCAAACCAGCGACGAATGCGGCATTGTTTTCCAAAACAGTGTATTCCGGATCACCGGGTTCATACTGCCCGATCAGAAATGTGTCGATATCCAGAAGCTTCGCAAACATATCGATATGTCCTGTCCAATCGTTTAATTTTTCCATCACTTCAATGGTCGAACAACCGCAGTAATCCTGCAACCGCTGGTTGACTTCATCCGGTGTCAGATGTCCTTCATTTTGAGTATAAACCTGATCGGTGATGAAACAGATTCCGGTTCCGTCGGCAATAAAGTTGCCGCCTTCAATTCGCAGATCCGAGGTGTAATAGGGTATTCCCCATTCATTGCCGAGATTGATCGGAAAGGCATCGTCCAGAGGTCGTCCGTAGTAGCTATGATCTGCCATCTCCAAGTTACCATCCACATTCAGAAAGAAAGGTGCGTAATCCACCAGCCAGCAAGTGTTTGTCGCGAACAGAAGAAATTCGATGTTTCCCAGCGGCACACCATTGGCAACCAGATGCGCGGTTACTGTTGTCTGCTGGTAGGCGTTATCAACCACGATCCAACATTTGCCGACCTGGACAAATTCCGCTGCCAGGCTTGTGAAATAGTCATCGAACCATTTCCAGGTTATGATAACACCGTCGACACGCTCCCACTCCGGTATGGATTGCAATACTCGTGATTGGGGATATTGAATTTCCGGCTGGTGCGGATAGACGGTTTTGTCGTATTGCCGTATCTCTTCTGCTGTCAATCCCACCGGAAGAGGTTGGTTTCCGGCAGTGGTTTTGGGAAGAGAAACACAACAAAAAAGCATCAGCAAGGCAGCAATAATTGCGTCCGGCACCCATCGATTCATGATATCTTTCTCCTTGATGAAGTAACTGTGGTGGTCGGAAACTCATATTGTAAACGGGTGACCGGTGTTTCTCAAATGATTTGATCGCCAGACAGCTGTTATCTGCTGGAAGGATCACCTGTATTTTTAGCCGTTACAGTGGGTTCTGTTGCCCGTTGAATACCCCTGGCGATTTCAGGCAGGATACCCATGTTGACATAAATGGGACGGATTTTCTGTCGAATGGCAGGCAGGCGTTTTGTGAACAGAGCTGCACCGAAAATACAGGCCAAACCACCTAAAGCGAGTGTCCAGGGAGCTCCGATTATGCTGGCTAAATATCCTGCTGCCAGGCTTCCCAGCGGTGTGATACCCATAAACGAAAGGGTATAGAAACTCATAACCCTTCCGCGCTTATCGTCATCGACAATCGTCTGTAAAATGGTATTGCTGGAGGCCATTTGAACCATCTGACCGAATCCCGTTGTCAACATCAATACCAGGGAAATCCACATCATTGATGAGAATGAGAATGCAATCAAGCTTATTCCCAGAAGAGCGGCAGCTAAGGGTATCATCCGGCCCAAACCGAGAACAGTGTTTTTGGATGCCAGATATATTGCGCCGGCAAGAGCTCCGAGCCCGGCACTGCCCATTAAAAATCCCAGAGTGTGCGGTCCGCCCAGCAGAATATCCCGGGCAAACACCGGCATCAAAACAATGTAGGGCATGCCCATCAGACTGACCAGCCCGATTAGAAGGAGAATGGTACGGATAGGTTCGAACCCGGAGGCGTAGGTAAATCCGTCCTTGAGTCCTTTCCAGATTTTCGAGGCGGGCGATTTCGATGACTTTCGCGCTATTCGCATCAGAAGCAGGGATGCGATTACCGGCAGATAACTGATGGCGTTTAATAAAAAACAAGGTCCTTCCCCGATCAAGGCGATCAGAATTCCTGCTATCGATGGTCCCAGGAGCCGGGCACTGTTAACCATTGACGAGTTCAGAGCGATCGCGTTTCCCAGATCTTTTTTGTCGTCGATCATCTCTACGACAAAGGATTGTCTGACCGGCATGTCGAACGCATTGATCAAACCCAGAAAAAAACTCAAAACAATGATATGCCAAATGTGAACAAGGTCCGTTAACACGAGCAATGACAAAATAAATGCCTGGATCATGGCAGCAACCTGTGTAAGAATGATGATATGCTGCTTGTTCCAGCGATCGGCAAGGACACCTGCAATGGGTGCGAAAAGGAATGCGGGAATCTGACCAGCAAATCCCACAAGACCCAAAAGAAAGACGGAATCGGTTAAACGGTATACCAGCCAGCCCAAAGCAACCCGCTGCATCCACGTTCCCACAAGAGAGATGCTCTGACCTGTAAAGAACAACCGGTAATTTCTGTGCCGGAGCGCCCTGAAGACGGTTTTCAAACGCTGCACAGGCTTGGGCCGATGATTTATTGTTCCGGATACCGTGGTAGTCCCCTGCAAATTATGAATTCCTTTCCGCTCTGCCCGAACCAGCAGCTATGAATCTTCCACAATATACAGTTGCTTGTAAATCCTGAAATTTAAATTTAATCGAGGTGAATCGATGACACTGCTCAATGCATATTTTTTTACTGTTCCGCCCAGCCAAAATCGATGCTGTCCCATACGCCTAGAATGGATGTCATATCCTTTGAAAGCAACGCGCCATAAAATCGAAGACCTGAGCAACTTCCTTGAACAGAAGGCCACGTGAAACTCAACAGAGTTATTTCCTGAATGCCAATAGGAATATCCATTTCCTGAAATTCAAAATTGGCGGTCCAACCGGGATACCAAAAAAACATTTCCCCAACGTCAAGCAAAACAACGAAGGGTTGTTTCGTATATGTTTCCGGTCCTGGGTTTGCGATTTTTGCTGTCAGATCGAATTGATCTCCGGGAGTGAAAACCTGCCGGGACAACAAAAGATCCACACCCAGCACGACAGAAGGTAAATGATATCCCATATCGACCTGCCCGGAATCGAGTTGTCCATTTATTGCTGTCGTCAGTTGATCCATACAGCTTGCATTTGACGCGGGCCCATAACACAACGCTGATGCCAGATCGCTTCCGGAATCAAGGCAGGGGCTGTTTTGAGTCTGACCTGAAGCAATCTGACTTAAATAGTAATTTCCATTGATTCCTGACGTGAACAGAGGATCCTGATCCAAGTTGCCCTCTCCAGGATAACCATTTTGAATACAGGAATTGTTGATGTTCAGGAAACATCCAGCATCCACGTCAATATTGGATTCTCCCGTATTCCAGAGGATCCCATCCGTTATCAGGCATGATCCATCGATGTTGGAATAACCATAGAGTGCTGAACCGGTTAGAGCGGTGTTATCCGCGATGGTGCAGTTGTGGCATGCTGCGATTGCTCCGTTCATACCTTCAAGAGCAATGCCGCCGCCATTTTCCGCTGAGTTGCCCGTAATCAGGCAGTTACCGATTTCACTGAATGATGCGCCGCTGATGTAAATTCCACCGCCCAATTTCGATTCATTGTTAGAAATAACACAATTCGAAATCATCACTGAAGTGCCTGCAAAAAAAACTCCGCCACCCCGTGTAAGGATTCCAGATCCCTCATTGTCCGTTATTTGGCAATGATCTATTGTCAATTGGCTCTCATCGCTGCAAGCGATACCAGATCCCTCATCGGCAGTATTTCCCGTTACGAGACATTCACTCAACACTGCGGTCGATTCTCCTGAACAGGTTACGCCACCGCCTTTCCGTTCACAGGTGTTTCCAGTAATAAGACACTGTAAAAGTTCCACATAACTGGAATCTGTGCATTCCACTCCGCCACCATAATCTCCAGTCCATCCTGTAACGGTAGAGTTATGGATGGTCAAGGTCGCTGACTGATAACATTTCACGCCACATAGTGTGCTGTCGCTGATGGAACCCTGACTGGTTGAACGGCATCGTAAAAACCCGGAATCAAACATGGTGTTTTCCATAATAAACGTTGTCGTGTCGAACTGCATGGATGAGGATGACAACGCACAATCACTAATGGTTACTTCCGAATCCCTGAATTCCAGGCTGGATTCAGAAAAGTCACACTGTGAAATGTTTGGATTCGACGCCACATCCGCATAAAGATCTCCAAAATTCGTCCAGTTTCCGCCACTGAAGCTGCAGGCGTTGACGTTGGCAGGGCTTTGACGAAAAGCTATGCTGCTTCCGCTTTCAGCCGTGTTTTCCAGAAATGTGCATCCGGAGATCGAAGGGACAGAAAATGGGCAGTAGATAGCACCGCCATATTGCAACGCCGTATTCTCAACAAACTGGCAGTTTACGATCAACGGATTGGCGTTACCGCGGCACGCAATCGCTCCACCGCTTTGTGCTGAGTTGCTCTGGAAAACACAATCAAGAATGGAAGGGCTGGAACCTTCTCTGCAAAGTATGGCTCCTCCTTCTCTGTAACTGATTGTCAGATCAGCATTCCGGATCGTAAATCCCTGAAGAACAGAAAGCGATGTTTCACCGTTTTGAAAGTGAAAACCGCGACAATCACCCTGGCAGTCAATAATACACAATGCAGCACTTGTTTCCGAAGCAACAGTGATAGCTTTGCCGGAAAAGTCGATATCCGTATTACCAAGACCGCTGTAGATTCCTTGAGAAACCTGGACAAGATCACCATCCAATGCCATATCGATACCTGCCTGGATGTTCAGGGCATCTTGAGGAACTCTGATGATTTCCGCCTGGCATGCAACTATGACAAGGGCAATATAAAGAATGACATAAACCAGCCAGATTCTTTTCATAATCCATCCTTTCATGCAACACGTTTCGCTTTAACGACATTAATTTTAGCATGAAGCGGGATTTTGGGAAAGATAAATCATTGTACCGATAATTACTTCCGAAAGGCAGAATGGCGTTACCATCCAGGAAATCTTTTGGCGGCATCATTCGAATCGTTTAAAAAAAGCGAACAGAAACTCGCGACTTGAAATCGAATTAAATCTATGTAATGTAAAATAGGAAGGAGATTTTAAATGAATTATGAGAATGTATCGATAAAAGTAGAATTTTCAAATTCGAAGCAAAAATTGTTGACACCACTTTCTGTTTTAGTAAATAAATCAATAGAATTTTTGGAATATTATGGTGATGATTATTTGCTGGGCAAGGATTTTTACCGGATTATCGGAGAGGGTTCCGGTGAACAGAAATTCGAACGGCTTATTGAAGCCGCTGAACACGAAAGTGATCCTTTCGGTTTTTTTATCGCGCTGATTAAAATTCTGGAACGGCAAAACAGCTATACTATACAGCCAGTTGAAGTAAACGGAATTGTTCTGCCTTATCTTTACGTATTGGCGATTTTAGAGGAACTGATTCCCGGGTACAAGTTCATCAGTGTGAAAAGTGTTAAACAACTCGAAAAATTGACCAATACGGTTATCCCCGTGCCGGATCAGCCTAAAATAAAGGAAATATTGGATCTGTTTCCTGTAAGGCTTTCTCTCCATACCATCCGTCAGATGAGGTTGTCTTCGAATGTCGCCTATCAGTATATGCCGTTTGTGGAAGAGTTGCGGGAGGGTGGTGCCATACACACCTGGGTCGGCCAGTTTCACCGGGGGATTGTGGAACAGATGTACCGGAACAGAATTATATTTATTCTTAACATGGCCTGCCCGGTATATTGCCGTTTCTGTTTTCGAAAACACAAAGAAACACGCAATCACAGAGCGCCTACTCAGGATCATGTCAAAACTGCGGTGCAATATGTCAAGATGAGTCCATCCATAAAAGAAATTGTTTTAACGGGCGGGGATCCTTTCATGAACCGTGCGACCTTGACCTGCGCTGTGGATGGATTAAAGGATATTCCGCACGTTCAAACCCTTCGCATCGCAACCCGCTCCATTGCCTACCACCCTTATTTATTCTATGCAAACGATTCGTTCTGGCTTAATTATCTTAAACGCAAGCAACTCGAGCTGAAAATGAGGGGAAAACGGCTGGAGATCGCCACTCATTTTATCCATCCGGATGAAATTTCCATCGAAAGCCTGGATATCATATCGGATCTTACCAATTCCGGAATCGCTGTGTATGTTCAGACGCCACTGTTGAACGGATGCAACGATCGTGGAGCAGTCCTTGCTGAACTATACCGGAAATTACGAGCGGCGGGAGCTGAAATGCACTATCTGTATATGCCGTGCAGCCCTATCAGAGGTAACGAAATCTATGGCACTCCGATTTCAACCGGCATCGGGCTGGCGGCGTATCTTAGAGCCAATCTTTCGGACAGAGCCATACCGCGGATCTGCACCGCCACCGAAATCGGTAAGATTGACTGGAATATCAGCGGCTGGGCGGTGGACATTGATGGTGACGATCCGAGACACGTCTGGATACGCACGCCCTACACGCTGGATTATTTCAATGAATTTGCGCCAATTCTACAATTGCAACAGATTGCGCGGGTAAATGCGGAAGGCACTCTGGATGTCAAATTCAAGGCCGAAATTGGTGATAACCGTCTTCTTTGGGGTCTTCGTGTTCCCAAAACTCTCGATCAGGTGTCACCGCTGGATCAGGATCTGGTCACATCCAATGAAGATACCTCCCGGGAAGCTCTGAAACAGATGCAAATCCTGGCGCTATCCGATCAGAGGATTCCTCAGACACTGACCAGCAAATCCGTCGAATTCCTTTACCGGATTCATAAAACACGCGTGGAATGTGATATTGGGATGCCGGATGAGCGGTTGAATGATGTATTGGCATATATCGAAAACGATGAGGCGATCACCGATGTTATCCTGGCCGCTCAGATGGATGTGATGCGGATGCCTGCCCGTTTGAAAGCTTTGATCCTCCGTCTGGATAAGTGTTCGCATGTTACAGCTATACGGTTGCGCAGCCTGGCATTCAATTATGACCCCGATGTATATTCTTCGGCGCTGCTTGCCATGTTGGGGAAACTTAACAATATTGCCGTGACTCGGCCCACACGAATGGAAATTGAAACACAATTTCTTCACAGCTGCGAGTTTCAAAAAACACATAAAACACTTGCCGGAAAACTCCTTGGGAAAGGTATCGCCGTTTATGCCAACACACCTGTACTGCCGCACATTAATGACGATCCGGAGGAGATGGTGCAGTTGGCGTACAATTGCCGCGAGGCGGGTCTTGAATTTCACCATCTTTATCTCGCCGGTCTTCCTCTTCAGGTAAATTGGCAGGAGCAATATCCTTTGGATATTTCACGTATACTGGATATCGCCACGATGATCCGCCGCAATGAAAGCGGTCGCGGCGTTCCTCGATTCATCATTCGAACACGACTCGGTGATGTGGATTTCGGCCTTACATCGGATATCATGGATACCGGGGAGGACGGACGTATTTTCATCAAACTGCTTCCCTTTACCATTGATTATTATCGTGCTATCGATCCCGATTATAACTGGCCAAAGGATGTGACCGTTGCTAAAGACGGTCACCCTGTCATCAAAGTTCCCGGGCTGATCCGTACTCCAGAGTTTCTGGTGGATTGAAAATTATTCGAGAAAGATATTTTCACCCGGAAAGATGTGCTGGATTCAGCTTGGTATGAGAGCTGAATCAGACTCTTTCGATTCTGACAAAGTTTGGGATTATGATGATCAGGATAAGACAGATTCCCGAGGCAGGAGTTCGATTTTTCTGGAGATTTGCTGGATCTGTTTCTTCGCGTTGAAATACTTTGTTTCCATGTAGAGTTTGAGGTGCATGATTTCATCGCGTACCGGTTCACACTTCTGAACCATACGTTCAAAAACAAGATAAATGTCTTCGATATCACACTCGCATTGATCCCGGAATTTTTCCAGCATATTCAAAACCTGTTCACCCGTTTGATTGCGTTTTTCCGTGAGTGTCACCGCGATATTTGAAAGCTGTTTTCGGGCTAATTCTTTCCTGCAGGAGAATGTCTCACTGATTTTTGTTAATTCAAGGATGGCATTGTTGCGGATTTCCTTTATCTGAGCTGCTGCCTGTTCCACTCGGTCATTATAGTAACGCAATACTTTATCGCTGTCATAAACAGGGAGTTTTATGGTGCGTATTTTGAGACAAGGAATGGCAAATCCCTCTTTTTCGGTAAGAAGAGCCCGTTTGTTTTTTTCAAAAATGACGGGCGGTTCGTAGGTCCATCCTCGTGCAATCCGTTTTTCCTCCCGTTTCATTGTAATCAATAGAAACTTGCCGATAATGGGAGCGAGAAGCCGCGTTATCCATCCAAATTCATTATACATATTTTTCAATATGCTTTTTGTTCGTTTTTGCATCCGAGGATCATGGCGGTACCATCGGGTCATGGCCCATATCGCTCCCGCATACCCGGTGCTGAAACCTTTTGCCTCGGTTTTAAAACGTTTCACAATGCGTTTGTCCGGATGATGCCTGTACCGTTTCCATCCTTGCAATGTTGTGTTGACGATTCGAGCCAGGCTGGGTCCATTAATTTCGAAATCCCGTTTAAATGCATTTAAAAGGTAAGTGTTTTCTTGACCATCTCGAATATGCTGATGTTTGAAATTAAACCGTTCTTGACCATGCACATCAGCAATAGGACACTCCTCTTCTGAAAGAAGCTTATTGTTCAGAACATGTTCTTTATAGAGTGGTGTCCCCGGCATAGGGGTATACAGCATGAACTGATGGAAATCGGTATGATGCTGAACGGCATAATCCACCGCTTCATCGATGTTCTCCGGCGTATGCTCTTCCATACCTATGATTGTTGATCCCAGAACGCGAATACCGTGCGTTTGAAATCGTTTGACGAGAGCGACGGTATCCACACCGTTTAATTTTGAATATTTGCTGTCTTTCCCTTCCAGACCGAGCCATACCCAGGAAATACCCAGCCGGATCAGTTGCTCCATCGCATATGATTGCAACACACGGGCGGAACTGAAAATATAAAATGACCAGCTTTTCTGATGGAGTTCCATGAGTTCCAGCAACCTTACAGCTCTTTGTTTATATAACAGGAAATTCTCATCAAGAACGAAGAAGGAAGAAACACCAAGCTTCTGTTCCAGATTTGTCAAAATAGAGAATAATTCATCTCCTGTTTCATAGAAATTTACGGAATGACCCTTGCCACCGAAAAGGGTGGATGTTGAACAGAAGTTGCATCCTACGGGACAGCCAACGGAAGGTATCAAAACAGCTGCTGTGTGCCCATTGTAGATGGGTATACCCATAATGCGTGTTCCGAACCCCGAAATAACCGCCGGATGTAGAATGGGGGCATCAACATCCTGACCAAGA
>JAFGJC010000381.1 GCA_016929305.1 candidate division CSSED10-310 bacterium
GAGCGACTGAAATTTTTATACCTTTTGAGCGAATTGATCACATTGAGATCACAGATAACAACAGTGCAATTTCCGCAGAGCTTCCCTGGGTGTCACTGCATATCACACTGAACGATCAAACAGATCTTGAGATGTCTGTCAAAAGTGATTATGAGGTGACCGGTAAAACCAGTTATGGTCAGTTCAGGGTGCGAATTGATCATGTAAAAACAATAGACTTTTAGAAATTTAACTGACTGCTTTGATGTGTTCCAGAACGGCCTCTGCAACAATATTTAACTCATCTTGATTTAATTCTGCAAAAATGGGCAACGCAATTGTTTCTTTAGATGCAGCTTCAGCTTCAGGAAAAGCGCCTTCTCTGTAATGCAGTTCCCTGAAACAGGGTTGCAGATGCAGAGGTAACGGGTAATAAACAGCATTCCCTATGTTCATTTCTGTTAATTTTTTTCGAAGGAGATCTCGCTGGGGTGTTCGAATTACGTATTGATTATAGATCGGTGTCGCTTTGGAATGTACCTTCGGTGTTACAACCGGCGTGTTTTGAAACATCGTGTTGTAAAAATGAGCATTTTGACGTCTTTTTTCACTCCATTTATCGAGATAATTTAGTTTGACGTTCAGCACTGCTGCTTGGATTGTATCCAATCTTGAATTGTATCCGACTTCTTCATGGATGTAAGTTTGAAGAGCGCCATGAACTCGCAATGCCTTGCACTTTTGAGCGAGTTCACTGTTTGAGGTTGTAATCATTCCGCCATCGCCAAATCCTCCAAGATTTTTTGATGGGAAAAAACTGAAACAACCACAAACTCCTAAATTCCCGGCGTGAATACCGTTCCATTTGGCGCTGAGCGCTTGCGCTGCATCTTCAATGACGGGAATATGTTCTGGAAGCGAAGAAAGGGCATCCATATCAGCGGATTGTCCAAACAGATGTACAACGAGAACGGCTTTTGTTTTGTTTGAAATCATCTCATAAACACTGGATGTATCAATGTTATAAGTATGCGGGTCGATATCTACGAAAACAGGTTTTGCTCCCAATCGCCAAATTGCACTAGCGGTGGCAAAAAAGGAGTAGGGAGTGGTAATGACTTCATCACCTTTTGCTACGCCGACAGCCTGTAGGGCAATTATCAATGCATCCGTTCCGCTTGCGACACCAACAGCATGATCCGTATGGCAATATTTGGCTATATTTTGCTCAAATATTTTCACTTCAGGTCCAAGAATAAACTGCGTCTGATCTATTACATTTCGCAACACATCATCGATCTCCTTGCGGATCGTGTATATTTGGCGCTTAATATCCAGTAGTGGTACTCCCATTTCTTCCTCCTTCGCTACCTGTTGAGGTGTGAACATGATACTGTGATGTGAGTACATTTTTGTGGAGTGTGTGTCAATATAAAAGTTGAAGCGTTATAATTTCACAGCCTGTCTCGAAATATCGCTAAAGGATTGGGAATATGCCAAAATCCAGGTTATTGATGCATGTCTGTTGTGGACCTTGCGCAACACATCCCCTTCAACTTCTAAAAAGCTCATTTAGCATAGAAGGTTTTTTCTACAACCCAAATATCTTTCCAGATGATGAGTTTTCAAAGCGCCTTAAAACAACCCAATCCTACTTCCAAAAACAGAACACTCTGTTGATTGTTCCCAAGCAGTCTTACACCATTTGGCATGGCAATCTGTCAAAATACGCTGAGGAGCCGGAGGGAGGAAGGCGTTGTGCTGAATGTTTCAGACTAAGATTGTACAAAACAGCAGAATTTGCCGCGTCACATGGATATGATATTTTTACCAGTACGTTAACGGTGGGACCTAATAAATCAGCAGGGGTAATTTTCCCGATTGCACGGGAAATAGCTGCCATTTTTTCTGTTAAGTTTCTCGAAATGGATTTCAAGAAAAAGGATGGCTTCAAGGAATCTTGCCGGTTATCAAAGGCTGAGGAAATGTACCGACAGAATTACTGCGGATGTGAATTTTCAATCAGACGGCAGTCCTAGAGCAATTTTCGCAGTTTTTCACAGAAATAAACATTTTCTTCCGGTGTTCCAACCGTGACCCTTAAATGATTTTTTAAACCTCTCAGGCGCGACATGTCTCGCAATCTGATTCCGTGTTTCAAGAGTTCCTTATGTATAGTCGGTGCATTATCAACTCTAAATAAAATAAAATTTGTAGCAGACGGGTAAAATTTCAAACCCATCGATGACAATGAATTTGACATTAATTCCCGCTCCCGAACTAATTTTGAACATGCTGTATTGATATAAGGCAGCAACTCATTAAATCGCGCGGCAGTAACAAGTTGAATGTGACTCAAGTTATAAGGTGATGTGACGATACTTTCAAAGTTTCTAATCAGGCGTGGACGCCCGATGAGTGCTCCTAACCTGATCCCAGCCAGCATACTTTTGCTGCAGGATCTCCCGATGGCAAGATTAGGGTAGTCCTTTAGAAGTTCATATACCGTCACTTTGGAAAAATCAAAATAAGCTTCGTCAATGAACACCATACACGACTGATCCAGTGCGGTTAGAATTATCGATTGATCTGTCAAGTTGCCGGTCGGATTATTGGGATTCGCGATAAGCATCAGATCGCAAGGAGTAAGCAATGATGATCGAATATGATACTCGGGTGATAATTCAATTTCCTCAACCATGGTTCCAGCCATGAAGGCTGCATGTGTCAACATAGGATATGTAGGTTGAAATACGAGTGCTTTTCTATGCGAACCGCCAGCCAGGAAATGCACACCTTGAATAGCCTCGTCGCATCCTACTGTAATTGCGAGAGAATCCGGATCAATTTGAAGTGTATCCGCAAATCGTTTTTTAACTGCTTGATAATGCTGAGGTTGGGGGTAACGGTTCCATGATGCTGATTGCAACTCAGCTAACAAATCCGCTTTCATTTCCGGTGGCAGATCCCACGGCGATTCATTTTGATCCATTTTTGCTCTGCAATAACCAGGTGCAACGGGAAAGGGATCTTCTGATGGCAAATTTTCACGTAAAAATTTTTTAACCATTAACGTCAGAAATCAATATACAAAAATCATGTTGCAGATACAGGCATATCGTCAAAAGCGATCCATGGCACACAGTATCTGCCGAAAAGAGTATCTTCAGGCCAGGTTTCCTGTGTCATATTGCGCAGGTTGTGTTGGAAAATCTCGAAGACGTTCCCGGCAACCATAACGTCTTTTACTCGTCCGACAATTTGCCCGTTTTCAATTTTATACCCCAATGCAACGTTCATGGAAAATTCACCGTTCAGATTATTGCCCTGCCCTGCACCCATCGTATCATCGACGATAATACCTTCCTTTACTGAAGCAATAAGTTCGTCTCTTGAAATTGTTCCCGGTTCAATCACAAAGGTTGAAGGTGTCGGGTTTGGCTGAGCATCAACGCTGAAGCCAGTATACAGTGATGATTTCTTAAATCCGTTTCCGGACGATTTCAATCCAAGGCGGTGGGAAGAACGCAGATCAAAGATAAAGGATTTCAGGATACCTTTATCAATTAGAATGTTTTTATTTGTCAATACGCCTTCATCATCGACAGGACATGATCCGGGATATCGTTCATTGGTCGGATCATCAGCAAGGACAATTCTAGGATCGACGATATGTTGATTGAGTTTATCTGAGAGCAGTGACAATTTTCTTGCAACAAGATCACCGTTAAAACCATAAAACAAAGGCACAAACAGTCCTCGAAAACCCAAACTCGTAAAAATGACTGTCATTTTTTTTGTTTCAATGGGAGCGACCCGTCGGCAATGATTGAAGCGCCACACGGCATCGTGAGCCATTTGTTGGGGTCCATTTGTTAATTTTATTGACGTATAGGTATGTTCAAGCTCAGCTCTGTCGGATTCAAGTATCCATAGAACATTTAAAAAGGCTTGGAACAGACTTCGTTCATATGAAACATCCCCTCCATGGGAATTCATTATACTAACGCGTTGTGCTTCTTTCGTGACTTCAACTTCCAGATTTACATCGGGAAAAGATGATTGAACGATCTCGATCATTTCCTCGCCAATTTCTATCTGCTTTTCAGAAGACAAATCGATTACTGCAGGATCATAAAACTTCCCTGCGCCAAAATGTCTGACAGCGGATGGAAATTCCAAATCAGCATTCGGGCCAAACTCAGCCGATTCTAAGGCACGTAACACAAGACTTTCACCTTCGTCGGGATGTGTCGTTGAGGAAAACCCAAGTTTTCCATTGACGACGACACGTAATCCGGTAGCCAGCATCTCTTCTGTTTCAAGAGCCGTAAGTTTGCCGCCAAAAAAACAGGCTGGTTCGGAACGTTTTTCGATACGAAAAACCTCAGCTTGATCTGCTTTTTTTTTCGCCAGTTCAAGAATTCTTTCCATCTTATCGTCCTCCAATCAATACATTTTGGATTCGAATATGCGGACTCCCCATAGAAACGCAAAGCGGATATTGCATTCGAGCGCCAACACTCTTTCCACAGCCACCCGATTTGGAACGAACTAAATCATCTCCGACCATATCAATATCTTTCAGTGTTTGAAAAACATTCCCGGTTAACACGATGTCTCGTATCCATTCACCCAGTTTACCTTTTTTTATGGATCGGGCTTTTTCAGCCGAAAATGTAAACAGACCTTTGGAAGTGTTTCCACTGCCACCACCGGATACGTACAGACCGTTATCAACCCCTTCAAGCATTTTCTCAAAAGAATGGGGTCCGGCACCTATAAACGTGTTTGACATTCTGCATATGGGAGAAAAACGGTATCCAATGGTTCGAGCATTACCGGTAACGGGTTCACCCATTGCAGCTGCGGTTTCGCGGGAATGCAAGCGACCAGTCAACAATCCATCTTTGATGAGATGTGTTAGTGTCGAAGGAACTCCTTCATCATCATATGCATAAGATCCACGCTCATTCTCCAGCGCACCGCCATCAAGGACATTGAAATGATCTTGAGCAAATCTTGTTCCCAGAACCATTTGACTGAGTAGTTTGGGATTGTCGGAAACATTATCTGCCTCTGATAGGTGTCCAAACGCTTCATGGATGAAAACACCAGCCAATTTCGGATCCAAAATAACCGTATATCTGCCACCTCTGGCTGGTTCGGCAGACAGAAGATCTAACACCTGCCTGCCCAAAGACTCGATTTGTTGTTCCGCATCGACAATATCCTGCCAGCTTGTTCGAGTTCCAAAACCGGTATGTACAGACTGAACGATATTTCCATCACGACCTATCGCGCTTATACCTCCAGCACCCCAAACACCATTCATTTCGAGCAAAGTTCCTTCACTATTGGCATAAACAATCTTTCTATCGCTCTGGCGGTAACCAACACTGGCAGATATGATCTTCTTGTTAAGATTTAATACTGTGCTAGAAAAATGACCAAAAAGACGCACTTTTTCTTCCAGTGGCACTCGCCTTGGATCATTTGCTGCGTCGACTGCGGAAGACACAACATCTGTAACGGGATTTACGGGAGCCAGTGCTACATTTCCTCTCCCTGCCGCTCGCGCATTTTCTTCGGCTTTCTGAACATAATCCTGCAAGTTTTCAGATCGATTAAAACTAATGAATCCCCAAGATCCATCAACAAGAGCTCTGACATAACCGCCGTAATCTCGCGTCTCTTGAGCCTTTTTTAGATCTTTGCCAGAATAGGCCACTTCGACCAGATTGCCATCTTCCAGGCGAATTTCAATGAAATCCGCCTTGGATTTTGCGATCGCGCTTTTTACAAGAGCTTTCATGTATTCATATCTCCTTACTCAACTTCCTCTGACTCAAAATACAACATCCTCAATTGGGCGCCCATTCTAATCGACTCTTTTAACTTTGACAACTTCTGTATCCAAAAAGCGAGCACCGGTAAAAAAAATCAGCCAATCACATAAAGCTAAAATACCGCCAGTGTGAACCACATCTTTTGATTTCAGGATCATTTCTTATGTCCTCGAATCTCCGAAATACACGGTTTATACCCAGATAATTCGTAAATTCAGCTATCATGTTTTCAATGGTCAGGTGTGGTTTACTCAGAATCTTTCTGAATCTGCTCACTGATAAATCGGGAAAACATACTGATAATAATTTCGGGAGTTCAGGACTCATTTCGGGATCAGGAGGAACCAATAGCCCATTCGATATTTTTTTGCGGTAACTCAGTTCAACATGGGGATCGCTACTGGCAATATGCTGATCAGAACGTGAACATGATCCTTTTTTTTTCGCATGTTTTGATTCGGATAATGTAATACCCAAAGAACGAAGCTTTTTTATCTCCAATGAAGCAACATCCGTTTGTTTCTCAAGAATTTCCGCTGGAATTTCCCATGAATATTGCGTAATGACATCCCCACCTTTTAGCACAAGAAATTTCCATGAAGTTGGTATATCCATCTCCAGTACAAGACCGGATTGATCAGTTTCGAAGGTAAGTGATTGTGCCAGGTTTGACAGCATGTTGAGTGGCGACACAAAAATTGCGGTCCAGTCTTCTCCATCTGGAGCAATTATGACTTCACATTCCGCTTTAGAGAAATCGGTTCCTTCCATCTTTTTCCAGCCGCGTTTTGACATGAAATTGAAAATACCTTCTACTAGTTCTGGAAGATGGGTCCTCCACAGATAAAGATTTGCAATATTCAC
>JAFGJC010000382.1 GCA_016929305.1 candidate division CSSED10-310 bacterium
GCAATTCGGAAAGTATCAGGATTATGCAGGCGACAGAAAAATCGACATATTTATTTTTACAATTTGCTACTCAAAATAGAACTGTATGAGAAGTCCGGCAAATTGATCAATTCAAAAAAACTCTGTGACATCGGTCTCACAAAATTAACAAAGGATGATTCCCCAATACTAAAAGGTAATTTCCTCAATCATATAGGAACTTACTATTTCCTATCAGAAAACCTTGATCACGCGTTGGCATATTATCAGAAATCACTCGATATCTATCGCGATGTAAAAAACATAAGGCAGCAAGGCAGAGCTTACTTTACAATTGCATCGGTTCAATATCAAAACGGTGATTTCATCAATGCAGAAAATTCAATGCTGAAATCTTTGACTCTGTTCGAAGACATCAATGATATTGAAGGAATTGCGCTGACTTTAGGTAATCTTGGTTCATTGTATATCGAAGATCTGAAATTTGAAAAAGCGTACGAAGCATTAACGAGATGTGAGTCTTTATTTCGTTCAATGAATAATATTGCTGGTCTTATTACTGTTATGGCGAACCTGGGTTTCATTCAGATGTCGTCAGGTTGTTATCGGCGGGCAATAAGTTATTACCAGGAAGCTGAAAAACTCTCGCTGAATAGCAATGATGTCCGCTTTACTGTTTCAACTCAACTTGAGTTGGCACAGGTATATACTGCTATCGGGCATTTGGCTAAAGCTGAGACCACTATTATTTCTGCTTTGAAAAAACTGGAAAACTCAAATACAGCGTTCAATTTAGCTGATTTATTGAATTTCCAAGACTATATACAATTGATGCAATGTAATCTTTCCAATATTTCCAGCACTGATTTGATGTTCTCCTCCAATAGTAAAGTCCAATCTGGCGGACTTATGCCCAACAAGAACATCAACCAGCTTCTTCTGCGTCTCATTCTGGGTAATTTTGCAGATTTAAAGGATCTTGAAAGTAAGTTTCCTCATGTAAACTGTTTAGGTGATCTGTATTTTATTGAAACATACTTGAGTGGTTTAACAAAGAATGAATCGTTGGTATTGAAATGTCTGGAACATATTGAAAATCAATCCGGCTGGGACAAATCTGCTTACGATGCCATTCATACCATCATCATCAGTTATATGAATCAAAAACCCTTATCAGATCTGCTTGTTATACCCGAAAATCCCTGCGACGGATGGCCTTTTGATGTATTTTTGTTTTCACATTTCTGGGCTGGAGTTTTGGTTAATGAATCACCTGTCACACGTAAACATCTGGCATCATATGTCTCATTTGCGGAAAGAGAGGGAATACGTTTCAGGCTTGTCAACGCGTTAAGAAAACTGGCTGAGGTTGAAAAAGAAGCTGGCGAGAAAGACACGAGCAACTTGAGTTTTTCGCGAGCCGATGAAGTTGCATTATGGATTTGGGAACATGCGGGAGTTTTCAAACGGCAAATTGAACAATCAATTCCATACCGGAAATACAACTCCTAGTACCACATAACAGAATGTAAACATTAAATCAGAAATGAATTTCTCAAGAGATATGGGGGTTAGTAAATCCCCTGAATGCATGCCAGGCAAACCCCGATTGAATCATGAACTGACCAACTCACCTCGAGCTGTTTATTTTTAAGTCATCCCTGATAAAATACCGACCCGGAGAAAGTCATGAATAAGTGGCGACTTTTAGACACAAAGCATAAAACAGCAGCAGAAAATATGGCTTTGGATGAAATATTACTCGAAAGTGTTTCAAAAGGACAGTCTCCTAACACTTTTCGATTTTTACAATTCAAGCCACATGCAGTCCTTGTGGGATTCCATCAATCGATTGATCTGGAAATTCGAAAAGAGTATTGCATCAACAATGGTATAAACATCAATCGGAGGATTACCGGCGGAGGTGCGATACTGTTTGAAGAAAATCATATCGGGTGGGAGATTATATGCAGGAAGCGTGTTTTCCCGGCTTATACAAATCTAAACCAGCTTTTTGAGTTGTTCTGCACGCCTCTGGTCTGCTCATTAAGACGTATGGGTATTCAGGCTGCCTTTCGCGCCAGGAACGATATTGAAGTCAATGGAAGGAAAATTTCTGGTACAGGTGGGACAGATGATGCCAATGGATTCCTTTTTCAGGGAACGCTTCTTATGGATCTCGACATCGAAAAATTACTCAAATCATTAAGAATTCCTGTTGAAAAGTTACAAAATAAAGAATTTGACGCGATTAAAGATCGAATAACAACCGTACGCAGAGAATTAGGATATTTACCCGACATTCAGGGTGTTAAAGAGTTGATCGCCAGCTCATTTTCTGAAGCATTTCATACAAAACTATGCGAAAGCGATCTGACAACTTATGAAAAGCAACGCATTACACAGAGATTACCCTACTATCAGTCTGCAGACTGGATTGAATCTGTAACTATCCCGAATAACAAAGTGTATACTATTCATGCTTCAAGAAAATCAAAGGGAGGTTTAATCAGATTTTCCGGCGTTATTGACACACGAAACTCACGGTTTCAGTCGGTTATGATTTCCGGTGATTTCTTCTCTTATCCTCAACGCGTTATCAGGGATCTTGAGTGTGTGCTGAAAGACTGTAGAACCAGGCAAAAAGATGTTCTGGAAAAAATTTCTGATTTCTTTAATAATCGACGGATAATTATCCCCGACATCAAACCGGTGGATTTTGTAGCGGTTATTGACGAAGCAATATCAAAAACACATCTTGTAAAATATGGTTTTAGCATTGAGGAATGCAATCGTATTTTCACAGTGAATGGCAATTTTTCTGAAATTATTCACGAAAACATATCTGTGCTTTTATTACCTTATTGCGCTAAAAAAACAGATTGCTCGTTGCGTTACGAGACGGGGTGCAGACAGTGCGGTAAATGCAGTGTTTCAGAAGGATTTCACGAAGGATTTCAGCATGGATTGGAGGTCATATCCATTCAGAGTTTTGAAGATCTGATGTCGACAATCGAAAAATTAAAAACTCAAGGAGTAAGGGCATATATCGGGTGTTGTTGTGAACCGTTTTATGTAAAACATCGTGCCGATTTTGAGAAGTCTCATCTGCCCGCCATATTGATTGATGTCGAAAATACGAGTTGTTACGAGCTGGATGAAATGAAATCCGCGTATAAAGGTGAATTTAGAGGTCAAACCCTATTAGATATTCCTCTTTTAAAGAAAGTCCTGAATGTTGCATGTTGATGTTCTTATAGTAGGGGCAGGTCCAGCGGGTTGTATGGCAGCTATCGGTGCTGCTCAGAAAGGCATATCTGTTCTCGTTCTGGATAGAAAATCGCCGGGTTTTGGTAAGGAACGATGTGCGGGACTGGTTCCCCGGCTTCTCTTTACCGAATTGCCTGTCTCAGCCGCAGGTTCTGTCATACAACCCGTCACATACATGGAAACTGTTTATCCTTCAAAAATCAGATATACAACTTATGCTCCCGGATTCATACTCAACCGAACAGCATTTGACAATATCTTGCTGCAACACGCATTATCCTGCGGAGTAATGGTTTGGTTTGATGTAACCTGTCACTATCACGATGGAGAAACAGTAACTGTATTGAAGCAGAGTAAACCTCTGAAAATAAAACCCAGAATCATCATCGCTGCTGACGGTCCCGTATCATATTTTGCAAGACACTTCTTCCCCTTACAGCGGCAATATATATTGGCACTTCAATATATCAATGATTTACATAAGCCCTCAGAAACTTATCAAATTTTCTTTAATCAGGATTTTTATGGGGGTTATGGATGGTGCTTTCCAGCTGGAGATATTGCAAAGATCGGAATCGGAATTCAAACAAAATCTGGAATTTCAATAAAGTCTTTTCTGGATTCAAATATCAAGCGGCTCATTCGTGAAATCGCTGATCTGAACGGGCTATCTTTGAAACCCCGCCAGGAAACCTTTGGATTAATACCTATCTCACCACCGCCAGACTCCATGGTTTTCAATAATATTGTTTTGGCCGGTGATGCTGCGAATCAAACACATCCAATAACGGGAAGTGGAATTGCTCAAGCTGTTACCTGCGGCTATTTGGCGGGTCTCTCAGTCCGTAAAACCATCGAAACAGGAAACAAGTCCTTTTTAAGTGAATACGATCAATTGTGGCGACAAAGGTGGTTCCCAGAATTGCAACGAGCTCATCTCAGGCGACAAGAGCTGCTACAGAACTGGCATGACCTGGAAACCGCTTTATCAACGTGCTGGGTAACGTCGAAAGCTTATTATGACTTCTAATCATCATTCATCAGTGACTCAAAGAGCCTGGAATATAGGCAGACGTCAGTTTGGAAACAACATCATTTGCTACTTTCCAGGAATGTTTTATTTCTATGGAAAACGCGGAAAATATCCGGCAGTTTCGATAACGGGCAATCAGTGTGATTTGCAATGCGACCACTGTAAAGGACGTTTGCTGGAATCAATGATACCGGCTGTAACGCCTGAACACCTTTATGCATTATGCAAACGTCTTGAAGACAATGGCCATCTGGGGATTTTAATTTCCGGAGGCTGCGATGAAAGTGGGTGTATCCCCTGGCAACCATTCATACCCGTTATCAGACAAATAAAAGAAGAAACAAATCTATTTATCTCCATGCATTGTGGTTTCTCCAATGACAAAGATATAGATAGGCTAGCATCATCAAAAGTGGACCAGATTCTGATCGATGTTGTCGGCAGCGACGAAACGATCGAAAATATTTATCATTTAGAAAATGGGTTGGATCATCTCAAAAGAACTCTCAGCAAACTCAAATTAAGCGGTATACCCATAATTCCTCACATTTTGCTTGGTCTGAATTATGGTGTAATCAACAGTGAATGGTCAGCGCTCGAAATGGTTCAGGATATTAATCCGGGGCTTTTAGTTGTCATTGTTATCATGAGTTTGCAACAAACACCAATGTCAGCAGTGAAACCACCGACGCTCGATGACATTATTGATTTCTTTTCTGCGTGTAGAGTAAGACTTCCGTTAACGGAAATAGCGCTCGGTTGTGCTCGCTCCCGCCATCGACTTGACATTGAAAAAGCAGCCATCGATTGCGGATTCAACCGAATCGCAATTCCGTCAGCAGAAGTATGTGAGTATGCTAGAAAGCAGCATTTACAGGTTCTGTTTCAAAACACATGCTGTTCGGTACCCTATATGGAGTCTTTCAATGAAAATGGAAAGTCCTGATTACCTAAGAACATCGTTAGCAGCAGCGATGACGTTAAAATTAAAACCGGGATGGTTCTACCGAAATGCTAAACTTGGTTGTATCAACCTTCTACTAGATTATCATGATGGATGTTGCGCCAATTGTGCATATTGCGGTCTTTCAAGAACTCGACAGGGAGATTTTTCTTCGAAAAGTTTTATACGCGTTTCCTGGCCAAAATATCCATTGGAAACGATTATCAAGCGAATGGCCACGATGGAAAAGGATCTGGGCAGGATTTGTTTGTCAATGATAACGCACAGACGGGCGGTGAAGGATACGGTTGACATTATCGAACGTATTCAAAAAACAATTCACCTTCCTATTTCACTGCTTATCTCACCATCAATCGTCACAGTTACCGACCTACGTACCTTTAAAAACTCCGGCGCAGATAAAATAGGCATCGCTGTTGACGCAGCTACTCCCCTGCTGTTTGATACTTTTCGCGGCAAAGGTGTTAATGGCCCTCACTCATGGGATCGATATTGGACATGTTTCAAAGAAGCTGTTGATGTTTACGGAGCGGGTAATGTTGGATCACACCTAATTGTGGGTCTTGGTGAATCGGAACAGGAGATGGTGGAAGCTTTTTTAAAAACGAGACGCTATGGTGGTTCGACACATCTGTTTTCATTTTTCCCGGAGGATGGATCAGCATTGGCTAAACAGCCGCCCTGTTCAATGGGACAGTATCGACGAATGCAACTAGCAAGATTCCTGATTGACGAAACCGAAATACCGACTGATTTTACGTTTGATAATCTTGGGCAGCTGACAGACTACGGATTGACCTCCCATGAAATAAAACATCTGCTCTCCTCAGGAAAACCCTTCATGACCAGCGGATGTACTGGTGGAAATGGTATTGTTGCGTGCAATCGGCCATATGCCAACAGCCAACCTGGTCCTGATATTCGAAATTATCCATTCACACCAAACTACCAGGATATTCAGAAAATCAGTTCTGAAATTTTCACCTATGAATAAACTCAAAAACCTGTCTGATAATCAAAAAATTATTTATGAAACCTGCTCAGATACATTGACAATGTCATGAAAAGTGATGAGTTCCGTAATTTCCCATTCAAATGTCCCCTTGGGTAAACGTACCGTCACAACATCGCCCTCACTTTTTCCGGCGAGCGCCATCGCTACCGGAGATGCCAAGGTCACCAGGATATCATTCTGCTGTTTAAAAGGAGGTTCTTCTCCGGGAAACACAATAAGATACTGTTTTCGATCTCCTGTTTCGAGATCTTCAACAACGACTCGACTTCCATAACCTGCTTTGTTTTTGGGTAGGTTTGAAATATCCATACTTTGTAAACGCTTAATAAGGTCTTCAAGCTGTTTTATTCTCGATTCCACGAACAACTGACGGTCTTTCGTCATTTCATATTCCGCATTTTCACTCAAATCACCAAGAGAGCGAGCGTGTTCCAGTTGTCTGGGAATATCAAAATGCAGTTCATGCATAAACGATTTAAGTTGTTTGCTCAATTTATCCAGTAATGGGTGTTTCATTCTTCTGCACCTCCATTTAAAACCGTAACTGGATTCACGTGTAAAAAATTACCTGTCTATGCTTATTTGAAATCATTTCGAAACCTCAGTGCTGTTTTAACTTCTGCCGACGAACCGATAATAAGTGGTGTTCTTTGATGCAGTTGTTTCGGTTGGATATCAAGAATATCCTGCATACCATCCGACGCTTTACCTCCCGCCTGCTCAGCAATAAAGGCCAATGGAGCGGCTTCATAGAGAAGTCGTAGTTTTCCTTTGGGAGTCTTTGTATCTTCCGGATAAACAAATATTCCACCCATGAGTAAATTTCTGTGAAAGTCAGCAACGAGTGATCCGATATACCGCAGTGATAGTCCTAATCCTGCTTGTTTAACTGGCGATTTTAAATAGTCAATATATTTGCGTGTCCAAGTATGCCACCGATATGAATAAGCTTCATTTATACTGTAGAATCTGCTTTTTTTGGGGATCTTTATTGATTCATGAGACAGTAAAAATTCACCCAATGCAGGATCCAAGGTAAATCCATAGACTCCTTGTCCCGAAGTGTAAACCAACATGGTTGAAGATCCATATAAAACATATCCTGCCGCCACCTGGACACGACCAGGCTGCAAAAAGTCCTTCAGTGCCACTCGGGGGTGATTAGATACCTTCCTATGAATAGAAAAAATGGTTCCAATACTTACATTTACATCGATATTACTGGAACCATCGAGTGGATCCATATTTAAAACATAATTGCCAACGGGAAATTCATCCGGAATTTTAATATAATTTTCGGATTCTTCGCTTGCCATTCCGCAAAGCAAACCCAGATGATCCATGATATTTATCAACATTTTATGTGCCAGAATATCTAGTTTTTGGACTTCTTCACCCTGAACATTTAGGACACCAGCATTACCCAAAATATCGCCCAATCCCGCTCGATTTACCTCTCGGGAAATAACTTTGCTTGCAAAAGCAATTTCAGTTAACAATTTTGTAAAAGCACCTCTAGCTTGAGGATATTTCCGCTGTTGTTCCAAAAAATGCCGTTCCAATGTCATAATATTTTTCTGCATATTCCGAATCTTCCCTTCCATCATCTTTGGATAATGGGATAATTCTAGTTTAGCAACACGCCCCCCTATGAAACAATATGCAACAATGAAAATTATCTAAGGGACAGGTGTTTGTGTAATGTTTGGATTGGGTGTTGGAGTAAAAAGTGGTGTAGGAGTGTTTTCTGGTGGAGGTGTTGGTGTTGGATCGCACGTTCC
>JAFGJC010000383.1 GCA_016929305.1 candidate division CSSED10-310 bacterium
CTCTCATTTCTTTTCGCATAGCTTCGGTACATAACAGCGGCGAAATCTCCCTGCCCTGTTCAAAAAACTCTCTTAAAATTCTGGCAGAAATACGCAGTGATGGATTTCTAGTAACACCATCATCATTAGCGCTCAAAGTAATAGTCCAGACATCGGCACTCTGATATTCTGAATTACGGTTTACACGCCCAGCTAACTGAAGTAATGAAAGTAAGGAAGCACATTCCCTCACACCTGTTTTGAATGACAAATCGACACCAGCCTCAACGCATGATGTTGCAAAAAGGCACCAGTTAGTATCGGATTTGTCTTCAAGTCGAGAGACAACGCGCTCTAATGTGTTCGAGCGATCTACTGGGATCAAAGAAGTCGAAATGTGCATCACATTTTTTACACCGAATTCTTTTATTGCAACATTTGCAGCTGCAGCCGCAGTGTGTACAGTATTTAATACAATAATTATAGGGCCCTCTAACCCTTTCAGCCAAATTGCCAACTCCTCCAAATTCATAGTTTCTGGACAAAAACAGTGACGAATACGTGATGCTTCAAAACGCTGTAAATTCTTCTGCCCTTCAATCGTCAAGATATTCGGTAACTGAAGTTCAGTGCTTTTAAATTCCTCCAATGTCCAAAAATGAAATAGTGATCCGGAAGCCAAGACCCAATGACATGACCATTCAGATGCAGTATGCTGAATCCAATTCCAAGCTAAGGGTAAGAGGCTGACAGGCAACATTGCATGTGCTTCATCAAGAAATATTGCACTTCCTGGAAGATTTTGTAGTCTCCTTAACGTGGATGGATATGAAGAAGCCAATGTCTCAAAAAATGCAACCGCTGTCGTCACAATTATAGGGGCATGCCATAATGCTGTCAATCTACGACTTTCTTGAGTTTCAAAATCAGCACGATGATGTATCTCTGCAACCACATTGTCTGCAACTTCACCTTCCAATGTCAAGGCTTTACGGTAAGTTTTTACGGACTGTGTAATGATATTTGTAAACGGTAAGATCACAAATATTCGTCGTAATCTTTTTTTGATAGCAACATTCAGAAGATGAGCCATCACTGCTGTTGTTTTCCCAGTTCCTACTGGTGCATCACAAATTGCAATATCATCAACAATTATTCCTGCAGAACAGGCACAAAAAAACTCTGAGCGCATCCTGTTTCGAACGGTCATCTTATCTTCAGAAGAAAGTCCAGCCACATAACGATGTAATGAATCTAATCTTTCTGAAGCTCGAAGTTTCGGTATGTTTATCCACGGTGGTTCCTCATTTGATGCTCGCGCAGCATCACCATGGTCTGCGTGTGTCAAACAAGAAAATAAAACACGAATATCTGCAGGGTGTAAAATTGGTTGATTTTTGTAAATTGACTTGACTGAAATCGTATGCCTAACATTATCTTCATGACGTCTTAGTAACTCCGGCAACTCCCTATCTATTTCGAATTCAATTGCGCTGTTTCGTATGCCTCTTACTGCTATTTCATCCATATCAGGCAAACCAGCATGGTGGGCATAAACCAGTAAAGCAGAAAGCCACGCATCCTGCTTAGTTAAATATGCAACACCTGCATCTGAATGGGGTACAGGTAAGCGCACCGCTTGCATCACTCCGGACAGTACTTTTTGGTTCTCATTGCAGAGTTTGCCTAGGTCATGATATTCCGCAGCAAGTTCCATAATGCGGCAAATTGATTCGGCATCCCATCCTCTTGCGTAACACAATATCTTGCGCAAGTAACCGCGGCTCCTCACTAAAACATGAAAAACATGTTCAAGATATGTCTGAGGAACCGCATCATCAGATGGTGCACTGCGTGCTAAGTATGTCATCAATTAATCCGCCATTAAATCAATACAATCAACCTTTTGTTTCAAATGATCCGGCAACTTCGTCGGCACCATGTAATCAGCCCAAGTTGAGGAAGGCGCTAATGGATCATCACCTTTGCGCCTAGGTGTTAAAGCATCAAGTAATTGGTGGTCTGGGCAGCTTCCTAGTGGTTTCCTATGTTCCATCCACCATGCGTGGCGAATTCGTACATCAGGCCGAATGGCAGATCGTGTATGATCGTACGCATAAGGAATAAGCTGTTTCAGTACCTCAACATCACAAGCCGCACAGCCCGATTTTTTTGCCAGACTGGGATTTATGAAAAAGGGCATCACATATACACCGTGTTGAACTACACGGTATGCCAACGGTGCCATTCCCTGATTCTTTCCTTCCTGAACACCCGATTTATTTGTATTGGTATGTCTTTGGATAAGTACTGATGCTATAGATAGGCCCATTCCAAACTGAGCAATTCCGGTTTTAATATAACCTTTTGCACCTCCATCCTCTAAAAAAGTATTACCGAACAAACGGCCATCCCAATACTTCCTTACAAAATCACTATTAAGAAATTTTTCTTCTTCAAATTTTGTTTTATCACCCATTTCCTTTGAAATTGCAGAACGATCACGCCCTCTAGATTCTAAAATACCAAAACTATAACCGTTTGGAACGTTGTTTAAATTACTGATGACAGTCTGATATACTGGGCCCTCCGTCAATTCCATTAAATCACGAAGTTTTCGCTTAAATGAAACTGGCGATATTTCACCCTGCCCATTATCGCGTACACGTGGATCGCTCTCTTGGTCTGGATTCCCATTTGGATTAGAATTTACCACCTCAATAATTAAAAGTCCCGTTACACGCTTAATTGCATTACTCATTATTAATCTCCTTGCATTTTATTGATTTTGGTTTTTCGGAAAGGAAGCGAGATACCCAAGAAATACCTGTGCACGCTCCTCTGGCGGTAAACGTTTCGGCCATTCTGAAAGATGAAGCTGATCGGCAATTATAGCCCATTGCTGCATCCAAAAATGAACGAGGCCCGCTTTATCTTGACCAACGTACGCACGAGCCCATTTAACATACGGTGCGGAACGCATAGCAAGCTGATGCATTGTTCGCCCTGGCGATTCCATCATTCCGACTAATAATGAACTTCCACACAGTTCTGGTGGTAAATCGTTATCACGTACAACTTCGCAATACAGCCTATGAATCTCATCTGCAATTCGAAGAAAGCGTCCTAATAAAAATGCATTTTCTTTCATATACTCATCTTTTCCCTTTCCCAATTTTAACAATAGTAATCCAAGTATTCCTGGATAATAGATTTTGTCAGGTAGTTTTGTGATTTCCCGTTTTCCTGTTCCTCTACAGAGAAAAAGAAAATATCCCTGTGAATGTTGTACAAATCGCTCCATCATATATGCAGCCTGCGCTATACATTGTTGTTCTCCCAGAAGCAGTGTCAAGCCATCCGCAGGTTCAAATATCTTCACCTTTCCAGCATGGTCACCACTTCGTTTCCAAATTGTATTTAAATATCGATGTAGTTTGATTGGAAATACTGAAGCACTATCAATCTTGACTGCGCGTAATTTGCCCGTATTTTCATCCCTTTCCTCACTCCAGTCCCACACATCCAGCAGTGGTATGTTTTGGCATCCTTCGCTCCATATTCCCGAGGCTCTCTCTAACAATTCAACTGATACATTGCGATAATAAACCACTTTCGTTCGAGCTTTATCCATCTTCCGTAGAAAGAATATTTCAAGTTCTGCTTCAGCAGCCGATATTCCCAGACCTTTAAGTTGTGTAATCACACTATTTGCTATCCGTTCAAATTTAACTTCTCCGAGACTTATATCAGGTTGGGCTCCAAACATTTTTGCAATTGGGACCTTGTCTCTTGGTAAAATACGCGGATATGCAAACAATAGCTCTCTGTCCCCAGCAATACCGTATGTTTCGCCATCTCGTTCGGGATCGGCAATCCATTCCAATGCGGTTCTTATTCGTTTTTTTGTTTCTGCTCCAACAGGAAATGTAATACTTTCGCACCGATGGTAGCGCATCTGTGCAGGTATTGTTTTTACCTGAGATCGTAGAATAACCCCACCGAGAATAGGTACAGTTACTCTAGGGAACTTTTCTTCAATAAATTTTGAATCCAAACCATAGGCATCCTCTTCATTATTATCCGGAATTGTTTCTTTATCTTTTTCCCACAGTAATTTATTAAGCCTGATCATAGTCCTTTCATGAGCGACTGGATATTCCGAATAATCAACAATATCTAGAAAAACAGATATCTTTGGAACAGGAGCTCGAGAATTCGTGTCTTCCTTCCGTTTTTTTTCTTCGGTTACAAAATAACATAAAAGCGAGAATGGCAACTCACCCTGTTGAATTTTATACTTTACAGCAGCCGTGTATTCTCCTTGGAACGTTTCGATATCAATCTTCGAAACCGTCTTTAAAAATTTTGCCAGTGTTTCATCATTGTTCAGGCGACTACTGCAAGCTTTTTCAAGTTGCTCACGGACCCTCCCAAAGCAAGCCGTTAAACCGTCGCGCGTCTTTGCCCAAAAATCATCCTCTTCCCGTAGGAATAGAGACCAGTCAAGATAACCTTTCTTCAGTAACTCTATTAGATCCTTTTCAAGCTTTTTCCCTTGTATTTCCTCAAAAGAGCGTACCTGTCTAAAGAGCGGGCGCACATTAAATCCAGGTAACGATCTTCCCAAATCCGGTTCATACTTACGCAATAGGGCTGCTTGTCCTATACCCAAGGATTCAAGCTCCTTGATATGTCCATCGGAAGTTAACCAAATTCTTATGCATGGTTTATATTTCGATGCTTTCGGTAAACCAACCAATTTATCGTGCCAGTCGATGGGTACTATCTTGGCTCCTGCCATAGCGTTCGCAACCTTTACTAATTCATCAATCATGGATTCGCCCTTTCAGAGGATAAAGCAATACTCCATTCTCGATTTTAATATTCTGATCATAAGTAAATTTGAGTTGTGAGTTCGCACCATCTCCAAAAACCTGC
>JAFGJC010000384.1 GCA_016929305.1 candidate division CSSED10-310 bacterium
GCACCACCAACAGGCGGTGGACAGCTACTGAATGTGCCATCTCCCAGTATTATGTCGATGTCTGCTGTTGACAGGGCATAAACATCCAATGTGTTTCCACACATCTCAACATCTTCCAAATCAGCATTCAAATATGTATAGGCTTGCAGGCCATAATCCAGATTTTTCAATTGGTTCCCTCCGACGTAAGAGGGATACATTATGAGCGTCGAACTCCCGCCTGCAATGCCAGATGAAGGATAACCATAATAATTCTGATAATCGATGGCGTACGTGCTGGTGCAATAAACATCGAGACGGCCGTCGTATGATTGTGCCAGATGGCGGCAATTCCAAACCAAAGTCCCTGATCCGTAATTAATGTCTATCATATCCCGGAAATAAAGATCATAAATATCATTATCCGTGCCGCTATTCACAGTAACCCCGCCAACGAGTGATAACATCCCGAGACCAGCGTAAGAAACAGAACTGAATGTCACATTTCCGTTAAGTGTTGTGCTATTACGACCCTGACCGAGTACCTGAACACCGCTTTTCATACTGACGTTCTCGCTGTAAGACGTTGAGGCCAGATAAATTCGTTGGCCCGATACAGCGTCGTTCATTGCAGATGCAATGGTGGGATGGATCCCTTTAATTTCACTTTGAGTTGTTGTGGTTCTGCGAATATAGGGCGAAATGACCGAACCTGAAGCCACACTGAAACTGCCGCTTGTGGCAGTGATCTTCTTACTGTTCATGGTCAGAGTGCACCCGCTGGCAACTTCAAGCGTCACACCGCTTGGTATAATAAGATCATCAGTCAGACTTATTGAATTATTCAAACGAACTATTTGGCCTGATGTGGCGTGCGAAAATGCCGATGAAAGTGTCGAATAAACTTCCGGGACATATAAATTCTGTACGGCCTTATACGCATCTATTCGCCCATACCCAAAATAATCATCTCTACCCGTTGTTCCGAGATCTACTGCAGACAATTCCATAGTTTCCTGGACTTGTGTAGGTGTTAAACTGTTATTATTTGATAAAATAAGTGCAGCCAGTGCAGATACAAGTGGTGATGAAAAAGAAGTCCCGCTTTGTGTACTATAGCCCTCACTCGAATCAAGTACACGAATATCAATACCGGGTGCACTCAGATCAACAAGACTCCCATAGTTGTATCCACTTGGAAAAGCATCAGAACTATTTGTTGCGCTCACTCCAATTACTCCAACGTATGCAGCAGGCCATTGGGTATATGGAACTTCATCTTGGTCATATCCACTGGGTGGATTACCCGCACTTGACACAACAATTTTTCCCCATTCAATTGCATCCTCAATAGCATCTTCAACAACTTGATAATTATATGAGGAGTATTCGTTACCGTTATATAGTATTGTTTTAAAACTACAGTTAATTATATCTGCATCATCTTCCGAAGGATCGGCTGCCTCTACAATATCTGTTGCTATTCCTGTTGAAGTACCACCATGATTTTTCGGAATTATCATGACATTGTACCCAAGACTAGCCAATCCGGTGTTATTATTTGTTTCACATCCAGCTACACCAGCTACCATGAGTCCATGATATCCGCTTGATCCCGTATCTCCCCCTGTCAGCTTATCGTTTACATCAGTATGAGAGGCAACACCTTGTTCAATTACGGCGATTTTTATACTACTGCTCCCGGTTGTTATATCCCAAGCATCTTCTGCGTTAATTTTTGTTAAATACCATTGATTGCCCTCTTCATGCAAATCATTAGGCGTATAATCAAATTTAATTTGAACCGGCGGTTCTGCATATTCAACATCTTCAAATATTATCAAGTCATCAATGATATCCATCATCTTTCTGTTAGAATTTGGTATTGTAATTCTGAATACCTGAGACCAATCATTTAACCTCTTAACCTCTCCCTTTTCATTTATATATAATGTGTCAGCAGGTTTTGCCTTCGGAATTAGTTTCTCAAATACAATATCATTTGAGAGTTCTTCAAAATATTTTTTTATTTGTATTCTGTTATCATTAATATCCGATAACGCCGCGACTTTTTGCCCAACAGGGATATTAATTGTTTGAGGTTTAAACTTGACTGTTATGACCATTGAAGAATCGCTTGCGAAAGTCGATGAAATGATAAAGAATACCAGTCCGTATAGGACCTTCTGATAATTCATTTTTGTTTCCATCTCTTTCTCCTTTGTTCAATTAACATACTCCTACCTATGATAATCAAATGTTATGTATCTGCCCGCATTGAAATCACCCCCTCAATTCTTTATTAAAGTTATCTTTTTATTGAAAGCTTTACCATTGATTATAAACACGCAGAAATAAACGCCACTATTAACCATACCCCCATTATGTGTATCCCCATACCATTTCGCCACATAAAAGCCTTTAGACAATAATTCGGAAGACAACAGTGTTTTTATGTGCTGACCCAGCATATTATAAATTGTACAAGATACCCTTGCCTCTTTGTCAAGATTAAATTCGATTGCAACAAAATCGTGATCTTCTTTTATAAACGGATTGGGGTAAGGCTGTCTTGATGCGTCAAAGGTATCCGGTGGGGACGGGTGAAGATATCTCCATCCATAAACCTGGCCAGGCGTTGGATTTGTAAAATTCTGACTTGTTCCGACAATATCACTCCTCGATTCATTCACATCAACGACATCATCGGACAAATCGTCGGTTGATTCGCGAACTTCCCCTTGTAAAAAAATGGTAATAAATCGATTATTATAGAATGAAACTTTAGGATAGTGTTGTTCTATTTCAGTATCTTCATGATTAATTTTGAAATTGTTTCCTATAGGATGCGCCTCATAATCGAATCGCTGGCCATAAACATCTGACACGTCATACAAGTTGTTATAATCATTACGCGAATCCCGCCAGACAACGATAAAGTCGCCCGATTGATTTAGTGCAACATCACAACCACCCCGTGTATTCAAGGTTGTGGTATCGTCGTCTATCCTGAAACTCTCGCTATACGAATTTTGGGTTACCTTATAAATAACGCCTTCTAACCGCCTTTGAAATTCATCACGACAAATAATCAAAATATCGTTTTCATTCAAACTTCTCACAGCGTTAACATTTTCAAAGGGTCCCTCCAATATATCTGTAACAGAATTGCCAGAATTATCATACATTTGAATATACGAATCCCAGATAAAATAAAATCCGGATGATGGAAGCGCATCAAAAAATACGCTACTCGATGAAACATCGTTTGAATTGACTTTAAACTTTTCTCTGACTACAACACCCAATGAGTCAAACAGCTTAGCATAATAAAATTGATTGCCATTATGGTTTTCAAGCCAGAGAATAAGAATATTGTTATTAGATAGATATCTCGCTTCCGGAAAAGCCTGCCTCATCGTATCATTCGGTAAAACAACAAATTGAAAAGCAACTTTCACAAGATCAACGTTGAAGATATTTGCTATGATTCGGCTTGTAGTTCGTGAACTAAATGTTGACGAATCTGACCGCTCCTGCCAAACAATTACAAAATCACCGCAAGTTTTGCTAATGGCTATATCTGGGTTCGTATTGCTAATATCACCATCGCTTTTTTCATCCATCCTAATATTATTACCTAATCTCACTCCGCTCGTGTCAAACCTTTGAATATAAATAGCAGCACCTCCTTCACTGCCTTCGCCATATTCCGGACAGTGACGATAATCAGCCCAGACGGCCATGAATCGTCCCGATGAATCCACATCAAGATTAGGCTGAAAAAAAGCGTGCCCTGTTTCATTAATTTTGAAACAAAGCTCTTGTGCGAAGAGTTGTTTGCCCGATGTAAAAAGGGGAAAAAGTATAAAGAGGATAGAAGGGAAAACCATCCTAACATTTTTTTTTATTTGCATCATTAAATTTTATGATCCTGATAAAACATAATCATTAATCTTGACCTTTATTTTGTTTCTTCATCGTCTAACAACATCATCACAAACGCTTTCTTGACGTAGGAAATCTACCCACTAACACACTCGAAAATCAAACCACATTCAACGCTTTCACAAAATTTTTTTTGTCACGGACAACCTTTTTTGTGTTTTTTTTCGCTTGATTGTTTGCTTTGTTCTATCCAGTTGCTCCAAAAGGAAAAAATACAGTATTAAGTCGCTTCGCAACATTCAATGCACTCTCGTTGCAGCCCAATCGGTGAGAATTCAAAGATGAGAAAACAATGTTGTGCAGCCGTGACTTCAGTCAGAAAAAATATTACGCATTTCTTGAGTGTTCGTGCAACCGTTCAAACTCTTTGACGAAACCACTTCGAATAATATATACAGACAGATTTTTATTCTTTTTTACCCGATTTTTTTAAAAAAATGTCAACATCGCGCTCAGTCGTTCAATTCGGTCGCGTTGCAGCCCAAAGGTGTGATTTCAGTAGAAGTAAAACGAAGTTGTTCAGCTATGAATTTCTACATAATCTTAATCCGGAAAAACCATATTGTCAAGTATTTTTTTAATTTTTTGCTCGACAGTACTGTTCCCCGGTCAAAACTACGACAATTTCTGAATCCTGCGGATGATCTGGCTCATGGCCCGGCGGTATCCTTTTTGGCGGCTGGCCACGGCCGC
>JAFGJC010000385.1 GCA_016929305.1 candidate division CSSED10-310 bacterium
CATCTTTTTCTACGCCGTAAATCTGTTGGTTGTGAAGATATTTTTTCTTATCAGCATAGTCTTCATCACCAAGGATGATTTTATCGCGCTCTAAATCATTTCGGATTTTAACATAAGCTTGTTTTAGAAAACCACCCGTTCCACAAGCCGGATCAATAACAAGATCGCGATATGATGGATTGATTGTATTCACCATAAAGTCCACAATGGGTCTTGGTGTAAAGTATTGCCCTAACTCTCTCCCTTGTAGCGTTTTTCCGAGATATATTTCAAATGCTCTTCCTTGAACATCTGCTTTTACCGATCCGATATGATGATCCTTCAGACCCTCAATAATTTTGAAAAGAACGGGAATACTAAGTTGCGTATCTAATGCTCTTTCTTCTTGGGGGATTATATCGGTTTTAATGTTCTCAAGTAAGCCATTGACGTATTTCCGAATCTCCGTTTCGATTTCCTTTTTCTCTTTCACAGATGTATCTTTATCACAATACTCTGCTTTCTTGTTGAGAACCGCATTGAGAGAGGCCAGGCTTGAACCACGCTCTTCCCACATTTTTATGAGCATGAGCTTGGTCATGATGATAAGTGCAGGAGTGGGTTTGATGCTATCTTGACTGTACATCAAGTCATGCGATTCTCGGAAAAAGTTATCAATATCAATTTGACTTACTTTTGTGGTTGGAGAACTTTGTCCTCGTAAAATATCGCATATTTCCTGGACTCTGAAAAAAAGTGAGGGCAAATCAGAAGTGAATACCGGATCTTCACTATCTATTGGGAAAATCTGTGTTGCATATCCATTAGAAAGCATGACATATTTTGCCCGGGGTTTGATATCGGGACTTATCGCATATGACTGGACTTGAGGCAGATCGGCTTTTGACACACCCTCATCGGGAGATTTCGCATCAATAACAATTGTCGGTAATCCATCCTTGGTCTGGTACGCAACAAAATCCGCCTGAGTACCTGTGTGGATAATCCTCCCGGCTTGTGTTTTTACGGTTGGTTTTGCCTTGACATTTGAATATCCAATTAATTTCAGTAATGGAAGAACAACGTCTTGCTCGACTTGCCCCTCGGTTGAATTATCCTCAAGCCCTTTCTTCGCGGTATCAAACTTTTCTTGAGCGATAAGTTTCCAGTCATCGGGTTTTTGTCGCATCGGGATCTTTTTGGATGTTTTATTTGGCATACCTTAAGACCCCATGATTTGATTTTTTACATTTTTCATAATTTCAGCCACCAGTACATAGACTTCCCATATTTCTTCCGGCTTACGTATCCGTTACGATTTAGCCGTGTGAGATATTTCTTGGCAGTCGGCCAGGACATATCAGCGTGCTCTGCAACGGCAAGTGTTGTCAGAGGCTTATGCGCTGAATAGAGCGTGGCAATAATCCGCCGTTCCTCTGGATTGAACTTTACTGTCATACAAGCGATATCTCTAGTTTAACCTTTTCCGTGCTCCCCGGAAGTGGTTTTATGAGATGGAAAAAGGCACGAGTCTCTTTTGTAATCCCCGCCTCTCCTGCAATCTCTGTCGGAATTCTCATTGAGAATTGTTTCCCGTCCCACGTCAGCTTGGTTGTTTTCTTGATCTCAAACCGTTGCTGTGAGACCACTTCCTCGATTTCTGGAGGAAGATTTGAATAATCTAATGTAGGGAGTTCCGGTTCCTGCTGCTCATCATCAGATTTTTTCATATCTTTCTAAATGTTAATCTAGCGACATTAATAATAAATCTTACTCTGTTTTAGTTTTTCTTAAGAAAAATGAGAAAGTATTTTATAGTCAGCGTTACTACATAATCTTAAGAAAGTATAGAAAGGTGAACGCAATGACACAGACATTCGAGCCATTATCAACAACCCGCGAGGAACGCGGAAAGGAAATTGCAGATAAGGTCGGACAAATCCAGAAAGTAGACGATAACTCATACAAGGTAAAATCACAATCCGGAAAAGGATTCTACGAGGTCAAAGCAACGAAGGATGGAATGACCTGTTCCTGCCCGGACTTCGCAAAGAGGGGATTACCCTGCAAACACATCCTGGCGACACGGTTTTACCTGGAAATTCAACAGCTCACACCGAAGGGCATTGTGACTGAAAAGATCCACCTGACCTATGCACAGGCGTGGAGCGCATACAATGCTGCGCAGACGGAAGAGATCAAGATATTCGATGCACTATTGAAAGACCTGGTGAAAGCAATCCCGGAACCGGAACAAACGATGGGAAGGCCGCGCCTGTCAATCCATGAGTCCTTGTTCTGCTCTATTCAGAAAGTGTACTCTCAATTGTCCAGCCGCCGGGCACATAGCCTGTTCCAGAATGCAGTCGAGAAGAAACAGATAGACCATGCACCACATTTCAACGCGCCGTCAAAACTTCTCAATAACCCGACTGTCACACCGATCCTTCACGAACTGGTCACGCTGTCAGCACTGCCTGTCGCCGGTCTGGAAACAGACTTTGCAATAGATTCCACCGGATTCAGGACAACAACATTTAACGAATACTGCGGAATGAAGCACGGCCAGAAGAAAGCGCACCGCTGGATCAAGGCGCACATGGCAACGGGTGTCAAGACCAATATTGTTACGAGCATCAAGATCACTGCCGAGAACGGCCCGGACTCTCCCCAGTTCAAACCCTTAGTTAACGATACGGCTAAAAACTTCGATATCCGCGAGATATCGGCTGACCGAGCTTATTCATCCCGTGATAATCTTGACGCTGTTGGTGCGATTGATGGAGTGGCATACATCCCTTTCAAGAAGAACGCTACCGGAAAGACACTCGGATCTCCTCTGTGGAAGAAGATGTTTCACTACTTCCAGTTAAACCGCGACGAGTTCATGGAGCATTATCACAAGCGCAGCAACGTTGAGTCCACTAACGCGGCAATCAAGCGGAAATTCGGTGAAACACTGAAATCAAAGAATGCTGTTGCACAGGTGAACGAGTTACTGGCGAAAATCATCGCGTCCAATTTGACGGTCGTAATTCACGAAATGTACGAGAACGGGATTGAACCGAGTTTCCTGAGAGTTTAAGTCATTATTTTACTATTTGAACGCCTTTTCTCATCGTCATTTTCTTCCTATCTGGGCATCGGAATTTTCCTTCTCCGAATTCGCCTGTTTCGACAAGATCCTCAATCAAAGGATTAGTAGCCTGTTTTCTATCAGGATAATCAGCATAGTTATCCCTTAACCAACAATCCAAACTATGCGGAGATGAATGCTCGGATCTTCTGCATTCTTCCTGCCCCTGAATTATATAGTCCCTTCCAGATTTCCGAATGTATTCTTTCAACTCGTCCGTGGTGAA
>JAFGJC010000386.1 GCA_016929305.1 candidate division CSSED10-310 bacterium
GATATTAGTTGTTGATGATGAGCCGGAAATCCGGCAGATATTAAAGCGTCTTCTGTCCAAAGATGGGTTTTATGTAGATACAGTCGAGGATGGGACGGAAGCAATAAACTTTTTAAACAAGGGTGGATACCAAATTGTAATAACGGATGTTATTTTTTCTCAAGGTGACGGTTTGGAGTTGCTGGAAAGAATCCGGCTGCTGTTCCCCGATATAATCGCCATTATTATTTCGGCGACCAATGATATAGATACTGCTGTCAAAGCTATGCAGTATGGTGCGTCTGGTTTTGTCATGAAACCTTTTCGTCTCGATGAGATACGGTTGACCATACAAACCGCTCTGAAGAATAGGCAGCAGCATGAGAAGCGTGGACGAATGCAGATTCTGACGGATCTAGTTGATGCCGGCAAAGAAGTTTCGGCTTCTCTCGATCGAGACATCCTCGCTCATAAGATCGTTGAGTATGCTCACAGGATTACCCTGGCGGACACCGCGTCATTACTGTTGGTCGATCATGACGCCGATGAACTCTATATTGCAGCTTCCATCGGTTTAAAAGACAAATACAAAAAGGGTTATCGAATGCCCAAGAACGAAGGAATTGCCGGCTGGGCGTTGCATCGGTGTTTCTGTTTGAATCTGCGACAATCCGAGGTAATAACACCCGAGATTGGTAAGATGATGCGGCGAAACAATGTTATTAAATCGAGTATATGCATGCCGATTTTTTCAGACGGTTTGCCGTTGGGTGTGGTAAATGTAAGTCGATTGCAGGCAGAAGGTAAACAGGATTTTGACCAGTCCGATGTGAATTTTCTGTCAATTTTATCAAGTCATGCTGCAGTATGTATTCGAAACAGTGATTTGTTCGATCAATTCCAGAATTTATATGCAGGAAGTATTCAGGCGTTATCTTCAGCTTTAGAAGCAAAGGATACTTATACGGGAGGTCATTCGGAACGCGTAGCTAATTTCACCATGATGATTGCAGACAAGCTGGGGATGTCTATGACTGAAAAGAGAGAACTATGGACAGCTGCCATTTTGCACGATCTTGGTAAGATTGGAACACCCGAAGACATTCTAAATAAAGCATCTGCTTTAAATTCTGCAGAATGGTCGGTAATCCAAACTCATCCAACAACAGGCGCGCAAATTGTGGGATCTATTCCCGCTTTGAAACAGATTGCCCCTATCATTCTGCATCATCATGAATGGTATGATGGTTCCGGTTACCCGATGGGTATAGCGGGCGAACAAATACCTATTGGAGCGAGAATTTTATCACTGGCTGATGCACTTGAAGCCATGACTTCAAACAGACCCTATAGAAAAATGTGTCCTCGACGGAAAATTATGCAGGAACTTATTGAGGGAAAAGGAAGGCAGTTTGATCCGTTGATCACCGATCTTTTGATCCAGATGATTGAAAAAAAAGATATTAGATTAACTAATTAAAAAACCTCCCTGGATTTTCACAGGGAGGTTTCTATAAAAAAAGATTGTTATTATTTACATTTCAGGTTCAGCATTGTTTCTGTTCCACTGCCGTTGACCTCTTCCTTGTCGGTCGCCTTTCATGCCACGGTGTTCACGGTTCATTTCCCGATTTTCCCGCATCTGTGCTTTCAGCGCCTTCTGCTGTTCGATCGTCAGCAAACCCTTCACATCATATTGGAGTTTTATTTTTTCCTCCAACAGATTCTTTTCGATCTTGCTGATTTTATCCGTCATTTCAAGAGCTTTATCTTTTGAAATTTCGTTCATATCAAGCTGTTCTCTTAATTCACGCTGCTGATATCGAAGCTGATCCATCAGTGGCACAATGTTTTTCCTATAGGCTTCTCTGAGTGACTTAATCTGTGTAACCTGTTCCGGAGTCATATTTAAATCAGCAATCAATGATTCAACTCGATTCCACGGAGCATGAATCAGAGGTGTGAACGCTCCCATGTCACAGTGGCGTTTTCCACGGTCTTGACGTTGCCAGTTTTTTGCATCCACGGTTTGGACCAAACCTGCAATCAGGAACATGGTGGTTGTTACTACAAGTAATTTCTTCATGAATTTTCCTCCGATAAATTAAAGGTTATTGTAACCCGGGTTCTGAATGTTTGATCCCGAAGCCGAGAGAATGGTTTAATTTTTTTTTGTATCCATCAAAAATTTGAAAGGATTTTGAGTTCAATGGTCTCGTCTGATATGATGAAAATTGATAGGAGGAAACATTAATGAAACATGTAGGAATTATTTTTTTGTTATTAAGTATTCTTGTGCCAGGAGTGATGGCACGGATCGGAGAAGAATTGCCATTGAAGAACTTGGAACCGGGGATTCATTATGTTCCCGGTGAATTACTGATTAAGTTTGTATCTCATCTTTCGCAACAGGAGAAACGAGATATTTTGGAAAAGTATCAAATGGCTTTTCTGCAGGAAAAACCAACATTGGGTTGGGAACTGGTATCAATTCCGGAAGAATCTGAATTTGCGGTTCCAAAGATGATATCGGTTTTGCAGGAAGATCCGCGAATTGAGGGTATAACACCTAACTACTATCGTTTTTTGGAATGGGAGCCTAACGATTGGTATTGGACTGAGGATCATCTTTGGAACTTCAGAATTCTTCGCATGCCGGAAGCATGGGATATGGATATCGAAGCTCCTCTCTATGGTGGCGATCCTGATGTGGTTATTGCTGTCATTGATTCCGGATGCATTTACAAAACATGGACCGATACGGAACATTATACCGATGAAAATGGGAATCCCGTTGATGTTGATTTTGCCCAGGCTCCCGATTTTGAGAATCTGAATTTTTGGGTCAATACCGATGAAATTGCCGGGAATGGGATTGATGATGATGGCAACGACTATATTGATGATACCGAGGGGTGGAATTTTGTATTTGATTCTCCTTTTCCAAGTGATGATAAGGGACATGGTTCGCATGTCACAGGAACGATCGCTCAATCAACAAATAATGATGATGGCGGTGGTGTTGAAACACTTAAATCGGCGGCAGGAATGGCGTTTGAATGTACCGTTATGATCCTGAA
>JAFGJC010000387.1 GCA_016929305.1 candidate division CSSED10-310 bacterium
CGATTATTCAACTCTTTGAAGGATGATCGGGTTAATTCAAAGTACAAGACAGGCCAATCACTCGTGCCCCTGCTCTTGGGGTTATTGATTCGAATGAATTGAAGTTCATGATCAAGGAATTTGCTATGAAGAGATTGAATGGCAGGTATAACCAGATCCTGATCGTAACCAGTTGCATGAACATGCCACTTGAGACTTTGTTCAAAATGATTCGAGGCAAGTGGGACATTGGGAGCAGTGTTTTGTGCATGGCGGTCACGTTGTTGAAGCTGTTCTGTATTTAATATTCATTGCGGCCAATATCATGCAACTGTTTTTAATTCGACGGTTGAAAACAAAGGGCAGAACACAAAAAGAAATTATCAGGCTGCTATTAAAAGGTTTATATCAGCTGAAATACTGTAAAGAGCTGGTATTCAGTAGCGCATGAGATGAAATACAAGCCAATAAATTAATGAATGACTCTCTCGCGCTGGGGCAAGGGGGAACTATGCCTTGATAAGAAATATCATCGATTTCTAGAGTTGAATATGGCATAATTATTGCAGTGGGTCGATGATTTTGACTAAGTTGAGGTAGAAGCGAAATTGCTGGTACGGTTGTGAAGTCTGGCGCGATCTCGACTGGCTGAGTGACGATGAGAAAGTACGTTTCGATGTATCGGGTCATCCCAATTTGGCAGCAGCGCTGCTCAGTGTTTTTGATTCGCAGATCGCCGGCGGCAAACGCTATGACCTGGCTGCGATCGGCCGACGGTTGGCCAATGCCACCTTCAGCCAGTCGCACGGTGTCGATGAAAGTCCGGCGGTCAGTTTTGCCATGGATCTGACACCGTTGATCCAGGATGACACGCTGGATATTGCCGGTTTTATAAACGGCCACATCCGCCGTTTCCAGGAGCAGGTCACAAATGTAATTATTCGATTAATATAATTATGGAAAGTATTCAAACATTAAAATTTTCAGGGCACCTGATCATTAGTAAGATAATACCTGATCATTAATAAAGCATATAAATTTCAAAACCTAGAACAGATCTTATAACCCCCGACCTGCGGTTTAGGAAGGTGGGTAAAATGTTAAAATAATTATGAGTTATGGTTGGCGGCGTTTGCTATTTTGACTAATTGATGATATTCATTATCAATTTTAAGCGATTGCTAATAGCTTTTACCTTAGTGAGCATATGGCAAACATCAGTCGGTTAACGGGGAAGATGTCGCCTAATGACAAATAACGACGGAGCCAGGCAGTGTGTTCAAACAAAATGATAAACCACTACGTGAGAGAGGCCAGGATGCCTATTTCAATAGTTTAGGATAGTCTGTCGCTCCGTTAACGATACGGTAAATATAGACAGTATCTGCAAAGACTTTGTATATACATACATATTGTTCGGCTGCAACCAATTTTCTATACCCCTTTGCAGCCAGCACAGGGTCAGGGTGTTTTGGTCCTATTAGTGGAAAATCGGCAAGACGGTCAATTGTATCGATAATCGTGTCCGTAATTCTTCTTGCGGATATTGGTCCAACTTTTTCCAGATGAAATGCTGCTGTACTCAGAATGTCATCCTTAGCCGGTTCAAGAAATACGAGTTTACTTTTCTGCGGCTGCATATAGCAACTCCAATTCAGCACGAATGTCATCTGATGAGTAAATCGGTGCACCACTAAGACGGGCGAATTCAGCTTCGTAAATTAAATCACGGTGATGGAACATTTTTTCTCGTTCCTCATAAGCATCCATACTTAGAACAACGATATCCGCCTCTCCCTTGTTCGTTATATAGATCGGTTCACCAGACGCTTTCGCCAATTCGGAAATATGCGTGTATTCGTTGCGTAAACCAGTTGACGGTTTGATAATCATAAGAACACCTCCTCAATGATATTATAATATCATGATCGTGATAGGTTAGCAATAACGAAGTTTATTTTGGGGTGGAAAGGTCCGACTATTGTTGAGTGTACTGTAGTAAAGGGTTCTGGCTAGCGATTTCGCTTCAGATCCCGAAAAAGCTTGATTTTATGCTGTTTTCAAGGTTCGCGAAAGATGTATCAAATTCTCAGCAACTGTGCCTATGTCGTTTTAGCTATAATGAATTAACATAGTTATAAATAGACGAAACGAAAATGCGCAAGAACTATTTCGCTAAACTCGTGAAAAGCATGAAAAATGTGTATAATATCGATCGATTATTCAACAAACTTGAAGACACAAGAGTCAATCCAAAGTTCAAGACGGGCCAAGCACTCATGCCCCTGCTCCTGGAACTGCTGCTTCGAATCAAAAGCATGAACGAATTGAAGTTCATGATCAAGGAAAGAGAATTTTCAAAAGCATTCACCAAAGGGAAAACGTTGCCACAGATCGACACCATCCGTGACACACTCAAGGTAATCAGTATAGACGGATTAAGGTAATATTGCACCATGTCGTCAATACAGCGATCAGGCAGCAATTTCGCTTCAGATCCTGAAATTGCTGCCATATCAAGTGTTTTCAAGGTTCGCGAAAGATGTATCAAATTCTCAGTATCGGCACCTTTGCCATTTCTTATTGCTTAAGCGCAGTTATAGGAACAACCATGACACCGTCTGCACGAGTATAGGCAAAATTTGCCAGGCCGCAAATTATACAGAGAATTTCAGGCGCTTTCGCCTTCGGGTCTGCAGTCATCAGCTTTTTGAGTTCCAGCAAATCCTTGGCAGCTGCATCAATCTGATTTGCTCCCAGCTTGATTTCAAAAGCACCCCAATTTCCATCAGGCAACTCAATGACCGCATCAATTTCCCGTCCGGCATCATCCCGATAGTGAAATAACTGAGCGTTAAAGGATTCCGCATAAACTCTCAGATCTCGAATGCACATGGCTTCAAACAGTAAACCATATGTGTTGAGATCATTCAATAACCTTTCGGGTGTTGCGCCCAGAGCGGCTGCTGCAAGCGAAGGATCAACAAAATGACGTTTCGCAGATTTACCAACCCTGACTGAAGAACGCAAATTCGGGTTGAATGCCATTTGGTCTTCAATAATAAACAACCTGCTTAGGGCATTCAAGTAATCAGCGACGGTATCGACATTTATTGATTCTTCTGCATCTTCCAGCATATCTCGCTGAAGTGTCCGATTACTGACAACCGTACTCTCGTTGCGTGCTAAAGACCTAAGCAACAACTGAAGTTTACGTGGATCTCTATTTTTGTTATCAATTCGCCGAATATCTTCTTCGATAATATTTCGCAGATAAGCCTGAGGTAATTCCATAGCTGAATTGATCTCCAGCCCTAAGCTGCCCGGCCAGCCCCCGCGGACAGTCAAAGCGATCAAATGATTAAGGGTGACAGTATCGACTTTTGTTGCTGTCAATTGAGTTGAAAAAAGATTCTGCAAGGAGATGTTACCACTGGAGTCTCCGGATTCAAAAAGAGACATAGTTCTCATCTGCATTCGCATGATGCGCCCGGTGCCGCTGTGCAGAACCCCTTTCTGATTTGGAGTAGCTGAACCTGTAAGGATAAACTGCCCTCGGTTCTTTGATTGATCGACTGCAAAGCGCACAGCATCCCACAATGC
>JAFGJC010000388.1 GCA_016929305.1 candidate division CSSED10-310 bacterium
AGTCGAATCCGTACCGATCACGTGAGCAATATCGTCAAGACTCGTTCCGACATTCCGGCCGGTATTGATCACGAAACCGTCGAAATGACCGCGGCTGAGAAAATGCCAAAGCGTTAGTTTGCCGATACGCCCAAACCCGTTTATCCCCAGAAAACTTTTATGTGTCAGCGATATCGTCATGGTCAATCCCCCTCTTATGGCAGCTCCATGGGAGCGTAAATAATTGGATTATTACCCTTATAAATATTACCCAGGCGGCCATCAATAGCGATTGGATCTCTCGGTTTAAATTCGATGCCGTTGATAATGCACAGTTTCGAATCTTCACTCACCTTAAAAACCTTACAGTTCACGATACATGTTTTTCCGAGCCATACCGCGGTCACAGCCCGCGTTGGATGTCGCGCCGCCGCGCGCAGTCAAGAGGCTGTCGCATTCGAAAATCATTCCGATATCATCCGGAACCGTATCCGGCCTGACCAGAATCTTGGACGTATACGGATGATCATGGGACAGTAGGATGAGATCCTCTATGTCGATGGCAACGAAGCCATTCATCGCGCCGCGATCCACGCCAATACCTGACGCAATGGTACTGGAAATAATCTCGGAATCCTTGAAAATAGGCACCTTGTCTTCTTTCTGTGTGGTGTGATCCCGTGTCTGCAGAATATAAAAATCCTCTTTTTTACTGGATTCGAATGTAAATTCGATTTCCTGGTGCCCGTACCCGCGTTTGTTGATCAATTCGTTCACGCGTTCTTGAAGTTGCTGGAAAATTTCCGGGAAATCTTTTTCGAGAGACAGGTTTCTCTCGTTGGGTACCCGCTACCGCTGCAATCCCGAAACCGGTAGTGTGTGCACCAGTCCCGCCACGACATCCTCCGCCTGGCTGTACATGGTGAAATCGCCATACAACGACACTCCCGGCTTGGACACGAACGGTTCTTTGGTAAACATCACTCCGGTTCCGGAATCATCATTGATGTTTCCCAGCACCATGGCTTGCACTATAACTGCCTTGCTCCACTCCTCGGCAATCTGAAGCTGTTTCCGGTATATCTTCGCGCATTTTGTGAATCATGAATCCAAACCCGCGAAAATAGCCTGCATCAACTGTTTGAACGGATTCTCCTCGAATTTAACACCCTGCTCGTTCAAAACATCCTTGTATGCCATGGTGATGGTCCGCATCTGAGCGGGTGTGAACAATATTTTTTCCTTGACATTAAACATTCGTTTATTCCGGATCATGATCATGTCGAAACGGTACCTGCTGATACCATATGCCATGCCCCAGCTCTGGAGAAACCGCCGGTAGCAGTCCCATGAGGTCCAGCTGTAATTTGGCTGCTGACTTAATATCACCACCACCCGGTCGTTCAACCCCACATTGAGAAACGTGTTCATGGCACCCGGCATGGAAATAGCGGCTCCCGACCGGACGGACAGCAGTAACGGACTCTTCGGATCACCGAATTTCTGCCGGTGGCCGTTTCGAGTTCGGCCAGGCGTTCTTTGATAACTTGAAAAATTTCCCGAGTCATTTCCGGGTACTGGAAGATGACTTCCTGCCGCCGGAACATCTCGGTGGTCAATATAAAACCCGGCAGAATCGGGAAATTGTACGAATACAATTTCTTCAAAAAATACCATTTGGCTCCAAGAAAAATCTGGTTATCGACTTCCGGAGAGGGCCGTTCAAGAGGACTGCTGATCAGATTCGGATCATAGCTCATGAGATTGCGGATGGTGTCATGAGACAGTTTATCCACCATTGCGCGAAGCGTATGGAGAATATCTCCGATAAAATTATCCAGTTGCTGAACAAGAAAAGCCGATGTGATGATATCCCGGTAAAATTGTTCTGATTGTTTATAGATTATTTTCAGTGTTTCAGGGCTTTGCGGATCAACAGCCGGGTCACTTTTCAACTGCTGGGTGATCACCGTTTTCAGTGTTTGTTCGTAATAGCGTAAAAAATACTCCTGGATAATCTCATTGACATTACGTGCCATGAACTGGAACAGGTTAAGGAACTGATCCATGGAGAAACTGGATGTCGTCAGGCTGTACTGGAGCATGCTGATATTGGAGTTGAAACCTTAGTTGGAGATGCCGTCCAGTTCCATAACTTCCAGGAACAGAAGCAAAAGACGGAGGATTCTGCGCAGCGTGCGTGCGGTGATATATAGGAGATTTGTATTTTCGATGAGCTGGTCAAACAGTGCCGTTGCCAGTTTTTCCAATCGGAATGTCAAGCCCAGGGATTCAAACTTGGGTTCGAGATACCTGCCATACATTGATGGTATGCCTGCTGTTATATGACGTTTATAATAAAAATCTTCCCTGCCAAGACTGGGATTTGGATCCAGGATAACGTCTCTGCCCCTGCTCATCACTGTGGATACATCCGATTTAAAATGGAAGTAATCTTTATTAACAGGCATAGGCTTTTTCCAATTTATTAACAATGTCGGCAATGCGGTGGTAATAAGCCCATTCATTGTCATGCCACAGTATGAGTTTGTGCATTGTCTGCCACAGTATGAGTTTGTGCATGATACTCCATTTTTTTTGCAGGGAGGTGCTTTTTGAGTTGCCACGGACCAGTCCGATCGACAAGATCCTGGGAGATAATCAGGTCATCCAAGACTGTCAGCAATCCCTTATGACTTTACGATTCAAAATTTCGAATAACAGTAATTACATCCTTTGCATGTATGGATTGTCTGAAGTTGAAATTAGCGTCAATCGTTAGGAGGGATGGAACGGGCAAGCGTAATATACTACCTGGAATTTCGAAGCTATATTTGAAAAAAATTTTGGCTATGGATTGAAGCAGGTGCGATTTTACCTGCGTGACGGCAATGGCTACAGTCCTTAACAGTGAAGGATCGTTTTATCTGTGTGGATTATCCAGAAGTTTTCGTAACGCAAGGGATGGACGCATAATCCCCAGGAAACCTCTCTGAATATCGAAATAATCCAATTAGATTATAAGAACAGTTAGAAAACAGTTTCCGGTACACGTTCCAGCAGAAATAATACGTTTAGTGTCTAATGCTTCATCATTGTCGTTAATCATCAATATGATGGTATATGGAACATCTTCCTGAGGCTAGGTAATGATGAAATGTTTCACGTTGTCAGGGAAAGGATCTAGAAATTCTGACGCATCAAGGTCATGTCTGTGCAGTCTACCAGGCTTTAATTTTCTAATCCCAATATTTCGTGAATAAAGAGGCAAAATCCTTTAAAAGGTGTTATAATTCAATTGTTTACGTCGAATTTAACACAGGATTTTGCCATGACAAATTGTACATACCAGTTAGAGCTTTTTCAAGGATACAGACACCGTAAAATTGAGGTCAATTTTGAGGGTGGGAATGTGACCAGCGATGGAGGCGTCCTTTTCGTTCGGGAAGCGGACCGGATATTGGATTTGACTCGCAGAGCCGCAGCGATGATTCACGACCCTCGTCGTCAGGCGAGTTGTATTCATGAAGTTCGGGAAATGTTGAAGCAGCGGGTATACGGACTATGCCTGGGATATGAGGATTTGAATGATCATGATGATTTGAGAAAAGACGCGGCTATCCAGACTGCAGTTGAGAGAGATAAGGATCTTGCCAGTTCACCGACACTGTGCCGATTTGAATCCTGGGCGGATCGTCAAGTGGCAATGAAAATAAACGAGCTTCTGATGGATATGTTCATCGAATCACACAAATACCCACAGGAAGAAATCATCCTTTAAGGGCCGAAACAACCGTTATGTGGTGACCAATCTTCCCGGCGATCCCCGCCGTATCCGTTTCTTACTGTCCAGCCATTATCCATGGAAAGAACTCTTCGTTCAGGCAGCGGTCAGGCTTGACTCAAGTTAATTGAAAAAGTGCTGTCCCCGGCACGGAAAACAACGGGGGGTCTTGTCCTGGTATAAGTTTACACTATTTCAGGAAGGAGAGAGGTAAAATGCATGGAGTAGTACGTTATAGTGAAGCGTTTAAACTTCAAGTGGTTCAGGAAATGGAAGGCGGCAAGTTTCGGACGTTTCAGGAAGCGACGGAATATTATGGTATAAAGGGA
>JAFGJC010000389.1 GCA_016929305.1 candidate division CSSED10-310 bacterium
CTTTTTCTTTGCGTTTGCCGGTCAACTCCGTAAACGACAGCAGCGATTCGATCTTGTCTTTCAGATGAGATTTCTTGAACCCGAAGTATCTGCCGAAAACCCACAGATTTTTCTCAACGGAAAAATCAGGATCGAGGTTTGTTTCCTGAGGGCAGATGCCGACAAGAGATTTGATGGCTCTGGCGTGACGATTCACATCCATGCCGAAGACGGTGAGTGAACCGGAACTCAGGGGTGTAAAACAGTATATCATCCTTACGGTGGTGGTCTTGCCTGCGCCGTTGGGGCCCAGAAAACCGAAACACTCCCCCTGCCGAATCGAAAAATCAATATGATCCACTGCGGTAAGTGTTTTGAAATTTTTCGTCAACTGGCAAGCCTGAACAATATGTTCACCCATCCCTGTTCCCCTCGATACGGGTGATAAATATCAATATTGACAGTTATTGGCAACTGCTTTTGGAGGGAAATGCTTAGGCTGGGTTTTTAAAATCCGAAATACCATATACGCCGCCAGAGTGCGGCCAGATTCGGAATTTTCTTTTCGATGGCGTTCGGATCGAGTTTCTTTTCCAGAATAGCGATATAGAGCTGAGCCATTTCATGTGATCCTGCGATATTGTCCATGCTCAGCACTTTGTTATAGGCGTTGAGCGCATCGTACGGCAGATTAAGCGCTTCACAGCTTTTTCCCAGCCTCAAATATGCCTGAGTCATATGCAATTTGAATCCCGGATTTTCACCGATGGATTCCTCCAGAATTTCATAATGTTCACGGGCTTTTTCGAAGTCCTGCTGAATGAGATACGTATTGGCGATATAAAAATGACCCAGCCAGTTATCAGGATGCTCGTTCAGAAAATCCTGGTACAATTCCAGAGCTTCTTCATCCTTGCCCAGGTGTTGCAACAACAGCGCATCGCCCAGCGTTTCGATATGCTTAAAATAGTCCGTCCAGCGTAATATCTTGTATTCCGGATCGAAGATGACATTACAGGGTTCAAAAGGTGTCTCAAACTGAAAAGACATTTCTTTTTCCGTTATCCAGAAAGAGAGATGATCCTGTTCTTCTTCTCCCTGTACGAGGATATCCGCTCGAACCCGGTAAACATCCCGGCTCTGCCGGATCTGGCATTGCGTCAGGTAAAATCCATCGGAAGAACGGTTTGATCGATATGTCAAGAGAAATTCCGGTGCCCCAGACTGATAAAACCATTGATCAAAAAACCAATCCAGATCCTGACCGCTCAGCATTTCCCATTCGCGCTGAAGATCCGCGAGGCTGACATCATGGTTTGCATGGGTCCGAATGATATTCTGAAGCCCGGAGATGAAATGATCGTTACCGATCAAATCCCGAAGCATGATATAAGCAAAAGCGCCCTTTGTCTCTGCAAGCATGTGAAGTTCCATCCATTTATCGATGCGATTGCAGGCGATACTGATATCCCTGCCTTCCCGATCGGCTTGCAGAAGAAAATAGAAAAATGCGGATTCCGGAAAATCCGGAAATCCACTCTTCAGAAATTCCCGCATGGTTTCCGTGCCCAGAAAATGTTCAATGCACAGCAGTGCCGTAACCTGTGCGAGACCTTCATCGATGATGTTGCTTTCCCGGGAGTGCACGGTGTTTCCCCACCAGGAATGACCCATTTCATGGCAGATCAACGGGAAGTTAAAGTATCCCGATTTTAACGTTTTTTCCGGGAAAAACGTCATTCCCTGCTCGCTGGAACCACCCAGTGAGCCACCAATTTCAGAAGGTATTTCCACAATGTAATACGTATCATACGGATAAAAACCATAAAGGTTCTTAAGATAACCGATGATGGAAGATACACGGTCCAGATAAAAATTCATCCGCTCACTATCATTATTCAAAAGATAAACACCCACCGAGATTCCGTCGACATCCCGAATGGAATGGATATATTCGGATGCAGCAAACGAAAAATCATGCGGCGTAGCGATGGTATGCGTAACCACCGCACGCTGATTGTAAGTTGTATAGCCGGTCAGTTTTCCCTGACACACTACATTGAGCCGGCGGGGTACATCAAACGTTATTTTTCCGGTGCTTTTCGTGTTTTTCCCATTAATCCTCGGATACCAGTTCGTGATCCAGCTTGCAAAACTGATCGAATCTCCGATATGAAGCTGACTGTATCCTCGTTCGAGATTTTCATTGACAAAGACACCCCTGTAACGGACCATCAGTTCAATCTGATCACCTTTATTGAACAATGGACCGAAATCAACGGTTACCAGGCTGCCTCTTTGACGAAACGATCGTTTTTCACCATTGGCATCAACGATACCGATGACTTTTAATCCGGGATTGAGCTGCATTATGACGGTGTTTTCGCCGGACCGAGTTACCGAAACGGTAAGTGTTGCGGTACCCGTCAGTAATCGGTTTTTCGTATCAAGATATATCGAAAGATCCGTATTTAGCGGTATGATATAGTCACGAATCTGTTCCGATTTAATCTTCCAGCCATCCGGTTTTGAGATAATGAAGAATGTTTTCCAGTGCGACGTCAGAAAATTATGATGTGGCGAGCGGAATTCAATCTGCTGAAAAACAACCGCTTCAAATCCAATTTCGGCAGGATAAAGCGCTGAAAGCCGGAACTGGCAGGAAATCGTATCGAAAGTAGCAAAATAACTACTATAGAGATTTACAATAGCGTCAGTTTTCTCAGGACTGCTCCGGTCATAATGCTGGATGATCCTATCCAAGTCACGGTTCTCGATAGTGGCATGAAATAACGTGAAAAATTGCTCGATTTCCGCGAATTCTGCAGGATATTGGGCTTGAAGAACACACGGCTGTAGCAGACACAGAACAACCCCTGCCATCAGAAGAATCTTGGTCGCGCGTTTCATAATGCCTGACGCCTTCCCATCCTCTACCTACTATTATATACGAAAACATACCCGACAAGTTTCATTTTGGTTTGAAAAAATTTGAACAAACTGAACTTGTGATCTCTAACAGTTTGAGTCTATACGGTTTTTCATTCCGGGGCAGGCATGAATTCGAATGCCGGCTCATTCCAAATTGACGGAACATTGCTGCCGGATGTAGAATAAAATGCGGTGCAGAAACAAAGATCTGGCAGCTCCAGGGGTGGCTGAAAAATGCGTTCAGTGTTGCATGGGATTTTATGTACGTATTTGCCCGTTATGATAGGATTATTGGCGGCTGAAAGGGCTGTTGCATCTGTCATTCATGTTCCATCGGAATATTCGACGATACAGTCGGGTATCGATGCTGCCCTGGCGGGTGATACGGTGCTGGTTTCGCAAGGCACCTATTCGGGATCGGGCAATACCGATCTTGATTATCACGGCAAATCAATACACGTGGTATCGGAAAGCGGTCCGGAGATGTGTGTCATTGATTGCGAGGGTATGAGCCGGGGTATCGCTTTTCGATCGGGAGAAGGAAACGATGCCTATTTTGCTGGATTCACCATATATCACGGAGAAGCTCAGGGAATACCTCCTGAAGATTCAGGTGGAGGAATTCTTTGTCGGAGTGCTTCACCCGTTATCGATAACTGCCGTATCGTTCTTTGTTCGGCACAGGGTTACGGCGGCGGGATCTGTGTTGATATGGGCAGCCCTGTGGTTTTACATACCGTTGTTTTATTGAATTCTGCGCTTACGGCCGGTGGCGGCTGTTATTTCACTCAAGGATCTCCGCAAATGGCATATTGCCGGATTTCAAATAATATTTGCGATGCCGCCGGTGGCGGTATTGCTGGCGGCAACAGCACCTGGCTCACGATGAGCGTCTGTCAGGTTTCGTATAATGCGGCGGAGCTGAATGGTGCCGGGCTGTATTTTTTCCGTTCCTTTGCTGCGATTTCAGGCAGTGAAGTAACCGAAAACGTTTCACTCATGTCAGGCGGTGGTGTTTATCTGGAGGATTCAGATGTTACATTGTCAAATTGCCGCATAGGCTGGAACATATCCAATAATAGCGGCGGCGGAATTTTTGCTGCTGGCGATTCGGGATTGACGGTAGATACCACATGGGTTTTCAACAATGAATCCAGCTATGCGGGTGCCGGCATCTGTCTTGATCACTGTCAATCCGCGAAATTCGAAACATGTC
>JAFGJC010000390.1 GCA_016929305.1 candidate division CSSED10-310 bacterium
AACTGATATCTGGAGTTTGGGTGTTACAATGCTGGAAATGTTTATGGGTGATGTTACATGGAATTTTGGTTGTTCGGCACCATTGACTCTGGAAAATTACTGCAACCTATACAATGGAGATAAAGGCATACCCATACCTGGGGAAGTCATTCAAGTGTTGCAAAGGTGCTTCAGGGAAAATCCTCGTGAACGATGGAATTCAATGATCGATCTTGCGGATGTTCTCTGCCAGATTTATGAAGATCTTACGGGTAAATGTTATCCCAGAGCGCGGTATCCCTTCCCGGTAAATCACACAAAGAACAGCAATCATTTTCAACGTAAAACAGAAAACCTTGTGGAGTGGGATGATCCTAGGGAGTGGTTGAAAAAAGCGTTAATATTTGCCGGCAAAGATCCCCATGGACTTGAACGGGATTTGCCGCAATGGGAGGGATCCCGCAAGGCAAAGGCATTGATTGACCTGGAGATCTTCGAAGAAGTTGAGGTACTGTTTCATTCCAATCCTCATAATAATGCCAAAACTCTAAAAAACCTTGCTCTCCTTCATCGGCAACAAGCCATCGTACATGAATATATCCGGGATCTTCCCGGTTCATTGACATTGTACGATAAAGCCATCCGGTTTTTGGAATCTATGCCAAACAAGCACCTGACATCAGAGGTAATGCTGCAGCTTGTGGATATCAAAAAATTGAAAGCAACGATTCTGGGCCGAATCCGTGATTTTGCATCCGCTATCAAGCTGTTCGACGAATGCCTGGACATAATGAGCAGATTGAAACAGAAAGAAACATTACCGAAATTCACCGAACAGTTGATAACTCTTCTAACCAACAAAGCGATAGTCTGTTCTAGCATGGGTATTTTCCGGGATGCGATTACACTCTTCAACCAGGCACTGAATAACTGTATCAATCTCCGTGAAAAATCAGAGAACTCAAAAATTCCGTATTATCTCTCTGTGATTTACCTGAACCGTGCAGGCTGTTACTGGCGTCTGGGGAATATAGACGCTGCTGAAACGGATATGAAACAGTGTATCGGAATGCTCGAGCCACTGCTGACTGGATCAAAAAACAATGGCAAAGTGCATTTTCTTGCAAAAGCATACATGAATGTTGCTGTGCTAAAATTAACGTTACAATCCGACTCAGAAGCGGATACATATCTCGACAAAGCTTATGCAATGATTGCACATGAAATTCAGATTTATGGCAGGACGGAGTTGCGATCAATTCTTGCGGAAATCATTGGACTCAAGGGTAATCTCTTAAAGAAATCAGGTAAATTTCAGGAATCTCAAGATTTCTATGCCAAATCACTCGATATTTTAGAAACCCTGGTACATTTGGAAAGTCAAACCGAATATTCAGACCGTCTGGTCATTTTATACATGAATATGGGAAACCTGTTAAATCGGATGGGGAAAAAATATGAGGCTATCGAATTCTTCGACAAATCAACGACACTGATACATCGTATCGTTGACGATGAAAATCGCCCGGAACTCAAGACCAATCTGGGAATGGTCCTGGCTAATAAAGCCAGAACATATGCCGAGCTGGGCAATTGGCATCATGCCTGCCAACAGGCTCGAAAAGCCAAAGAGATACTAGAGTTTGAGATCGAGAGAACTGAACGCACCGATTTAAAAATACTTGTCGCGATGGTCGCGGAAATCATTAAAGGAAATCTGCCGGACTAGTTCCTGAAATCAATGAAGTGTTTCAAGACGGATCATGTTGGTTTTACCTGTTTCCGGCAGAGGAAGGCCGGCAGTGATTACGACGGTATCACCGTGGTTTAACATATTTGATTTGATAGCAGTTTCTGCAGCACAGGCTACAATATCGGTTTCATTATTTATGATTCGTGTTTGCAGTGGTATCACGCCCCAGATCAGAGTCATTTGACGGCAAGTAATTTCCGATGGTGTCAGGGCAATTATCGGCATGACAGGACGGTACTTCGCGACAAGCCTTGCTGTGCTGCCTGATTGAGTGCAAACGATGATCGCTTTCGCGTTGACAGACTCCGCCAGCAAACAGGCTGCTTGACAAATAGCTTCGGAAGGCGGTTTGTTTTGAAGTGGTGTCCGGATTACCGGAAACATATCACCCGTTAAACCTTTCTCTGCATCTTCAGCCACTTTCGCCATTGTCTTGACGGCATCGACAGGATACCGGCCCATTGCGGTTTCCTCTGAAAGCATAATGGCATCGGTGCCGTCCAGAACAGCATTTGCCACGTCGGAAACCTCCGCACGTGTCGGACGGGGATTATCCACCATGGAACGCATCATCTGCGTTGCCGTAATACAGGGTTTGCCGGCCATATTCGTGCGATGTATGAGCTGCTTCTGGATTCGAGGAATATTTTCCAACGGTGTTTCAACACCGAGGTCTCCCCTGGCGATCATGATCCCGTCTGCATGGTCAAGAATATCATCGAAATTTGCCAGCGCTTCGTGTTTTTCAATTTTAGCGATCACGGGTATCTCATCATCCGACGCTCTTAATATCGTTTTAACCTCCTGAATATCAATTGCAGACCTGACAAAAGACATGGCAACATAATCGACGTGTTTGCTGATTCCGAAACGCAGGCTTTCCCGGTCTTTCGCTGTCATGCTCGGTACATTCAGCGATCGGGTTGGCAGATTAATACCTTTATGGGAGCTGATGAAACCGCTGACTACAACCCGGCACTTTATATCGTCGCCGTCGATCGACAAGACCTTTAATTCAACCGTTCCATCATTCAACAGAACAATATCACCGGGTTGAAGTATATCCGGCAAGGAATCAAACTGGACGGAAACTGACGTCGAATCTCCCGGCACGGAGCGACGTGTGAGAATAAAGCCTGATCCGGATCTCAGCAGGATATTTTTTTCTCTGACAGCACCAATCCGGATTTTCGGACCCGGCAGATCCTGTAGAATGCCGACCGGTTTATCAAGATTTCGAGCAATCCGCCTGATGGTGTCGATCGTTCGCCCATGTTGCTCCATACTGCCATGGGAAAAATTCAGGCGCGCAATATTCATCCCATTTAGAATGAGTTTTTCCAGGACTTCCTCTGAATTGGATACCGGTCCAATGGTACAAATAATTTTTGTCTTTGCCATATCACCTCTCACCTATCGATTTTCGGGTAATGCCAGTAATTCTTGTTCAATCCGACACCTTATATAAATCTCCGCCGACTCACATTATGATTATATATGGAATCAGAACCGGTTACGCGCGTGTTTATAACCACCTCCCAAATAGACTTCTCCATTCGAATAATCAGAAAATAACAATCTTTGACTGCCAGATCGCTCAATTCACCAATAGCGGTATTTCCAGGTCAGCTGTATCATTAATCAGAAAACAATCCAGAACGGTTATTTTCAACCAATGATCTCTCCACAGCGGTTTGTAATAGGGCGTTGCCGGAGGTCCGGAATCAGGATCCACTGTAAGATAATCATCAATAAGATCAAAATGCAGAACGACATACATAATGTTGTCATTCTCGTTTTCACGAAGCAGTTTCGCTTTTTCTACCGGAACGGCACGTGCCTGATAGTAAAAGTTCTCATGATTTACAAATGCAGGAGCTCTCATTGGACCCGCAGCAATACTCGGCATGGCAACGCTGTACGGATACCCCGGTTTATCTCCCGGGGTTAAATTCTTCAAAAAGTAATCCGGAAAAATGTTCTTAGCTTCGAACACAACAAGCCGCTCATCGGCAAGATACTGAAAGCTGACAGGAAACGCGATCTGTATCTCTGTATGAACTGCCTGCCGAATTTCCGGGTTTTCATTAACAAAAGTCTTCAGATTTTCCGTCACTCGATTCTTAAACTCATCCGTTGTCTCAAATTCACTCTTCGTGAATTCTTTCAGTTTATGCTTCACTTTTTCGAAGTATTCCTTTTTAAGAGTATCGAGGGATTTAATATAGGCATGAATATTATCACGCCCGACAAATGGTTTACATTCTGACCACTGCTCTCTTTTTTGAGTTGCACTGAACGCTGCAGCCGCTAAAAACAGAAACAAAAAATAACATATCATTTGCCGTTTCATCCTGGATCTCCTCATCATATTAATCTGCCAGCCTAGTGATTTTATATTAGAACCCCTTATTTTTCAATTGTCGGATAAAAGCAATATCGATGAATTCTTTTCCCAAATCATTGTTAGGTATTCATCAGCGTGAAAAACAGCTAATCCGGTTTTATCTGAATGAGTAACGCGGTCAAGTCATCTTCAACTTCGACGTTTCCTCTGAATCTATCTGATTCTGTGAACACGGCTTTCAGAAGTTCATGCAACGGTAAATCAAAATGAATGCTCAGTAGTTCATGAAGCGTTTTTTCAAACGTTACTCCCTCTGAGTTACGTGTATCGATCAGCCCGTCGGAGAAAACGGTAATGAGATCGCCAGGCCGAATATCAAGAGAGGCAAAATAATGCAATTGCGGTAATTTAACGCCCATCGGCAATGATTCGGGAGGATCATGTGAGTGAATAAATTGACCTTCTCGCAGAATGACAGGCGATGGATGGCCGGCCAGACCATATTCAAGACGGTTACCGTTTGCATCGAAAATCAGATAGGCAGCAGTCACAAATCCCGGGTGCGATATCTTCCGGAGTGCATTATCGATCGCATGCAAAACAGCTCTAGGAGATGTCACCTGATCGATCACTGCACGGAACGCGCCCGATGCAACGGCGGCAAGCAGTGCGCTGTCGATACCATGGCCGGCAGCATCCGCAAGAAACACCGCAAGTTTGCCGTCATCGAGTAGCACGACATCATACAAATCACCACCGACATTTCCTGCCGACCGGCAATCCGCTGCCACATCAAACTTATCGGACAAGGGCAGAGATTCGGGTAACAGATGCCGTTGCATTCGTTCAGCCAGCATGATTTCCTGCCGAAGTTTTTCCGATTCGCGCTGGAGCGTTATATCCCGAAGGAACAACGCAAAAAACAATTCATCAGCATGCTCCATCGAAATATCTTCATGATAAAACCGCATGCGTTCATGCATCCTGGAAAATGTCATCACCTTGAATCGCCGTAGTACCGCCTCCAAAATTAATTTCGTGTTATCGGCTCGTTTTGACTTGAAAATGGCACTCACCTCTTCATCTTCCGGCGCCATGTTTGAAATGCTTCGATGGATCCATTCCAGTATATTTGCGTCGAACACTTTTTCCAGACTGACGACACGGTTTTCTTGTCTTTTCGGCAAACGATAGAGTGTTTTGGCGGTTTTATTATAATCATAAATAAACTTCTTTGTAACGATAAACAATGCACCGGGAATGGAATCAAGATACCTCAATGACGCAACTCCGGTAATGGTCAGCGCCATTCGAAGCACCATGGCGGTAAGCGCCAGTTTAAGAGAGGCGAATGCTGTTTTAAAATTATTCGCATCAATAGCATCAGGCTCTGACGAATGAAAAATCACCGGATTGTTTATGATGTATACCGATAATTCAGATGTCTCGCTGGGAATCGAGTATTGCACAAGATCCAGTGACGCATAGACTATGGTACGCCAGCCAAATTTATCATAAAGGTACCGGTATTCTGAATCGGCCTGGGCATCCATGGTACCCGTCACATGAGCAATTTGTTTCCCTTCCTTAAATAGTTTATTGGCCGCTATTTCATGCATGCCCCCCTCCAAAACATCCTCTGCACTGAAAAGGATTGTGATATCAATTCCAGGAGGCATCAATTTGTCCAGAACGGCAGGGAAACTCTGCGATTCAATCAAATGATACATGTCCGACAGTGATTCACCTGTGAGATCTTTATCTATCGCTATTTTGATCTCTTCTAGTGATTTCCACATTTCCATTGCTGTGCCCAATCCATTCAATAATATACCTTACAAACAACTTGGTTTAATCGCAATACACTTTTACATCTGAATTCCCAAAAAACCAGAAGTCTCTGACGAAATCCTCATACGTCCTCAATCGATTTTCTTTTCGTCAATAACACCGAACGGTATTCTCTTGAGCATTGCTGTTACGTGCGTTTTTCGGTAAGGTGACACCGATGATTTTATCCGGTGCAGAAACAAAAAAAATATTTGACAAACAGGATTCATATAATGAATGAAACCCGCAGAATAATTGTCCCCGTAGTATTGGATCTGGCTGTTCCCAGTGCATCCGGTATAGAAGTTTTCTCTCTGCGTCTTGAGGCGGATGATTCCGTTTTAAATTTGCTTCGTAAACGGCTTTCCAGGAGTGAACTGCATCGTGCTGATACCTATGCAAGCGCTATCGACAGGAACCGTTTTATTATCAGGCGAGCCGTGTTGCGGGAACAGCTCAGTCTGCGTTGCGGTCTTCCGATGCACCGAATAGTGTTCCAGTATTCCGAATTCGGCAAACCATATCTTGCCTCTCCCGACACCTCCTTAGTTTTCAATTGCTCTCACTCCGGCAATATCGCCATTATCGCGATCAGCAGAAAGGTTGATTGTCTCGGTGTCGATGTGGAACAAATCCGTTTCTTAGCGGATATGGAAGATGCTATGGAAACCGTATTTTCATATGAAGAGATTCAAAAGATCAACAGGGTTTCAACGGACCGGAAACCAGAAATGTTTTTCACCTTATGGACACGAAAAGAAGCTTATCTGAAAGCATTGGGATCAGGTTTGTCCACACCGCCCAAAACATGCCGCATCTCCGTATCCGAAGCACGGCATCCAACAATACTGAAACCGGTTCCCGGTGATTCACGACAATGGGAACTGCGACACATTCACTTTGAAAAGATCTATGTAGGAACCTTGGTATTTCCTTCGTCTTCCTGAGTGCTGATCATTACATTCAGGTGTCGCTGCAGATAACCGGTCCATATTCCAGTATTGGGTTCCTGTGTCAGTGTTTTATGCGTTCCCGAAATACGATAAACCGTGACATCACCTTTCAGATAGGGTGTCCAGTCACCCATTACCGCTATGTTATCGGTCTGGCACAAAATCACCTTTCCGGTATAGGGAACCGGTCGATAACTTCTAGCCGCCTGACGGTATTTCCATGTCAGATAGTCATCCAGCAGGTCCGACGCAATGGGCAAACCCAGCTTATGAGGCAGTGAGCGCCGGATGAGCTTTATTCGATATTGTATTTTGTTCCTGTATCGCTGATATAGATTTGCCAGATAGTTGTTCCCGGTTTGCATTATCTCATTCTTGGTGTGTGTGCGTGCCTGACGATTCAATGGTTGCTGAAAGCCCGGAAATGTAGGATCCAAAAGGAAAACCAGGTCAACCGGCATATGTTTTTCTTGAAGAATGCGAGCCATATGCAATGCCAGCAAACCGCCAAACGAATAACCTCCGAAAAAGAAAGGTCCTTTGGGGCGGAATTCAGTAATTTCCTCCAAATACATTTCAGCAATTTCCTCGACAGAAGTGGTTTTCATTGGTCGTCCATCCTGGCTCTGATGCTGCAAACTGTATATATCCCAGTTTTGATCCAGGTTATCATTCAGAATCCGCCGCAGGGTATCATTGCCCAGAATCCAGAAAAAGGGTATGCCGGAATTTGATTTACGCCAAAGTAATATCCAATCCCATTTTATCGGTTTTATGGTCCCGCGGATGACATCAGCGAGTTGTTTTACCGTAGGATGATGGAACAGCTCCGCTACCGGCAATGCACATCCAAACTGCTTGTGAATGCGCGCCATAACCCGAATAGCAAGCAGAGAATGACCTCCAAGCTCAAAAAAATCATCGGTCAGGTTTACAGCGGGTATCTGAAGATGCTCCCGCCAGATTTCCATTAACCTCGACTCGAGCTCATCTGCCGGCAAAGTGTTTCGCTCTGCCGTCTGAGTTCCCGGAATATCAGGTAATGGTAAAGCTGAGCGGTCTATCTTACCTGCGGGTGTTACAGGGAATTCTTTCAGCCGTGTCAATGTTTTTGGAATCATATACGCCGGAAGAATTTCCGACAGGTTTTGCCTGATTGTTTCTTCAGACCAATCATTACCGGTATATGTCAGGTAAGCATCCAATCGTTTCATTCCATGACCGTCTTTATGAACTACGACCAGAGTTTGTCTAATACCGGGCTGCTTTTTGATTGCCGCTTCGATCTCCTGAAGCTCTATACGGAAACCATGGATTTTCACCTGGAAATCTTTTCGACCCAGCGTTTCGATGGATCCATCTGGAAGATATCGAGCTGTATCGCCGGTTCGGTAAAGTCTAGATCCGTGATCTCCGAAAGGGTTTGGAATGAACATACGGGAGGTTAATTCGGGATCATTCAGATAACCTTTTGCCAGCCCGTCACCACCTGTGTACAACTCTCCCACAACACCGCAGGGCACAGGTTTTCGGTACCGGTCAAGAATGTACACGGTGGTATTGGTCACCGGTTTTCCGATCGGTACAATTACCGCCGATTCGCTGAAATCGCTCGGTACAGGATAACACGTTGTAAAGGTCGTGTTTTCGGTCGGACCATATCCGTTGATAATCTCAGTATTGGGAAGGCATTTTAATGCATGCCTAACATGAGCCGGGGAAAGCGCTTCTCCACCCGTGAGCAGTTGGCGCACACCACTCAGGATTTCGGGATTTTCATCGACAATCATATTGAATAGCGATGCTGTCAACCACAATGTCGTGATGTGATAAGTTTTTAAAAGATACTCCAGTCTGGCGATATCAGGCACGGGATCAGGATACAGGACGCAGCACGCGCCGTTCAGCAGTGCCCCCCATACCTCGAACGTTGAGGCATCGAAGGAAATAGGAGCCATATGCAGGAAAATCCTGTCCGAGGTCAATTCGGCATAGTTTGTATTTTTCACAAGGCGAATGACACCTTTATGGGGTATCTGCACTCCTTTGGGAGTTCCCGTCGATCCCGATGTGAACATGATATATGCCAGATCATTCGAGGTAATGGCAATATCAGGATCAGATGCTGACTCCCGATCAATCTGATCCTTTCTTTTTATGTAATCCAGAATGTTCAGGTCTGCATTGCATTTGTTCATCAATAAATTATTATCGGTTATCAGAACCGGAGCGCGCGTTTCATCCAACATTACATTTAAACGGGTAACAGGATAGGAAGGATCCAGTGGAACATAAATGCCGCCGGCTTTTAGAACACCCAGGATCGCAATCAGCATCTCGACGGAACGATGCATGCAGATACCCACACTTGTTGCCGCAGTAATACCGTGCTTATTCAAGTAATGGGCAAGGCGGTTTGCGTTTTCGTTCAATGCCCGATATGTAATTTTCCGGTCATCATGAATAAGAGCCACCGCATCCGGTTGCTGGTGCGCCTGCTCTTCAAACAACTCGGGTATTGTACTATCGGACGGATAATTCGAGACAATCCCACTCCAATCCTGAAGAAGCTGCTGTTCTTCATTTTCTGTCAGGTATTCCACTGCCGACAATTTCAGATCCGGACAGTTCACAACATGTTCCAAAAAGCGCTCGAGATGCATTGTCATACGCTCGATCGTAATATGATCGAAAAGCTCTGTACTGAACTCAACCGTGAGTTTGATCTGGTCTGACATCACCGCATAAATCGTCAAATCAAATGGTGCTGTGCCATTGTGTATAGCAGCCTGTTCCAGAGTAAGACCGTAAAATCTCGGACAGACATGGGGAAAATTCTGCATTGCGAACATGATTTGAAACACCGGCTGACGGTTCAGATGTCTCTCAGGATGGCATACCTCTACTACCTTTTCAAATGGGCATTCCTGATGCGTAAAAGCTTCCAGGACATTTGTTCTGACACGGTCGACAATCTCCCGGAATGTCGGATCTCCCTTGAGTGATGTTTTAATGACAATCGTATTGACGAAAAATCCAATAAGCGGTTCAAGGTTTTTCCGGTCACGATTGGCTACCGGTGATCCTATAACAATATCAGATTCGTTGCTACACCTTGAAATGAGACCGGTAACCGCAGCTAATAACGTCATATAAGGAGTTGCATCACATGAATTACAGAATGCCAGAAACCGATCCGTCAAATCACGAGAAAACGTTCGATAGTGCCGCCTGCCTTTAAATGTCGTGTCGAACGGGCGGGGTTTGTCATACGGAAGGGGAAGCTCGGCAGTGTGTCCGCTCAGGCGTTTTTTCCAATAATTGAGTGTGTTTTCCAGATAACCGTCGGTATACTCCCTCCTCTGCCAAATCGCATAATCCGTATATCGTATACGCATATCCGGCAAATTTACGGGTTGACCAGCGTCAGCATTGTAATATTCCGCCAGTTCATTAAAAAACACAGAGACAGACCAACCATCCGCAATGATATGATGAAAAACGATCAGCAACAGTGTTTTTTGCTCTGAAACAGCTATTGCGGTCACTCGGAAAAGCGGCAGGATACGGAGATCAAATGGTTTCGATGACTCGCTGTGTATTACTCTTTCCAATTCTTTTTGACGTCCGGATTCGTTTATTTTCGATAGATCTATCCACCGAATCGGAAAAGTGACGTTTGGGGAAATACGCTGATGCGGATCACCTTCATGATCATGAAATGTCGTCCGTAAACTGCTCTGCCGTGACACAATAAGATCTACACTCCGCTGTAGCCATTCCCGGTTAAGTTCACCGGTTAGATACCATCCGGACACAATATTGTATACTGGTGATTGCGAATCGAACTGGTGAAGAAACCACATGCGCTGCTGGCTGAATGATAACGGGTAGCATTCTTGCGGATCCTCTTCATGAGAATCGATATCAGGAAGAGAGGAGCCTTTTAAAAATGCGGATATGAACTCCGTTAAAGCTGCGATTGACGGATATTCAAATAATCGTTGAATGGGCAGATCAACATTGCATAACCGGCGTATCCGTGTGATGACCTGCATCGCTGATAGCGAATTACCTCCCAGTTCAAAAAAGTTCGCATTCCGTTCGATATATTGATCGCCAAGAACCTTCTGCCAGACACCCCTTAGGAGATGCTCAATCTGGTTATCGGATGCCGTATAATGAGTTTCCTCAGTTAAACCCGGTTTCGAACGTTGATCTCCTGAAATTATTGATATCGCTTCAAATCGCTTTTTTAAATTTCGAGTGCTGACGATAATTCTGGGTGAAGGTATCGACAATATTCGCTGCAATACATCCAATCCTTCCTGCGATCGAATGCCCTTGTCCATCTCAGAAGATCGAAACATATCCAGATCAGTTGATCCTGTTAATCGTTTGGCCATTCCCGTCTCATCCCAGGTATCCCAATTGATCGAAATCACAGGATAGCCCTGTCGTCGATAGTAGCATGCCGCAGCATCCAGATAAGCGTTAGCCGCGCAGTAATCAACTGTTCCGAGCCTGCCGATTACCGAGGAAATTGAAGAATAAAATACAATAAAATCCAGAGAAATATCTTTTAGGGCATTCATGAGAACACGAGTACCCTGGACTTTGGGACGCAGGGTATTTGCTACGCTCTGGTGCTTAATCTCCTCTATCGGTGTAAATCTATCTAGAATACCTGCAAGGTGAAAAACACCGTCTATCTTTCCATAGCGTTTAATCGAGTCAGCGATTACATTATGCATCGCAATATCGTCGGTCACATCTGCTTTGATAATTGAAACTTCCGACCCTGCATTCTCGATTTCGATTAATTTTCTTATTATCTTCCCGGTTTTGCCGGTTTCCGAATCTGAAAAGGTTTCCCAATGCTCTCGGGATGGTATTTCAGTGCGTGCGATCAGCAAAATTGTTGCCTGAAAATTTGTCGCAAGAAAAGTCGCAAGCTCCAATCCGAGTCCACCCAGACCGCCGGTGATCACATAGATACCTTTTTCGCGAAGAGGATATAGCGAATCTTTGTAAAGTACATTGGAAGCCAGCGACAACGTGGTTATAAATCGCTTCCCGTTGCGGAATACTACTGGCGAGTGCGCATCGTCGCTTTGGAGTTCTCGTACAATTGTCCGGATAATATAGTCCAGATCCGTATCATTATACTTTAATGCGGGAATATCAATATTCCGGCAGATTATCCCGGGATACTCCAAAGGCACCACCGTGCAGGCTCCTGCAAGAACAGCCTGTTCCGGAAACAACAGATCCCCGCCAACAACTTCGTGAGCAGCATGGGTGATTACTCCTATCTTCATATGATTTTGGATATCCAGGTCGCTTCTCGCTTTGAGGAAAAACAGGAAACTACATAACAGCTCAGCCGGTGTATTGATAAATCCATTTGAATTTCCCGGCACAATACCGTTTTTATCGGTTTCTGCTAGAAATAGCATATAATTCGGCAGGCGCTTTTTGAAGGAAAGATCTTCCAGAACCCGGAACAGGTTTTGGGGATTCACTGGATCAATCGTATACTGATTATTCCCGGTAGAATATCGGTCTGAAAATCGCACTCGCGTTGATTCGATATGTTGCTGTTTCAGGTATTTTGAGAGATTATCATCTAATATTCCCGATCCACCTACGATCAGCCATTCATTGCGTTCAGAATCGGAATCATCGGTGAGGAATTGCAGCGGTTCAACCGGCTGCCAGGTTTGTTGATAAAGCCACTGGACCGTTTTCGTGATTTTCTCTGTTGTCTGTGGCAACACGGCGGTGCCTGCCACATCGACGGGCATCCTGGCGAAGGGTGACGGAAGTTTCCTGAAATCCGTTTTCCCTCGATTGGTCAGCGGTATCGCGTCGAGTATAATAAATCGGGATGGAATCATCGCGCTTGGCAAATGAAGCGTAAGAAAAGACTTTAATCCCTCCAGCATAATCTCTGATCGCGGAACGATATAGGCGGTAAGTACTGGATCACTGATAGTCTCATGAACGTTAACAACTGCTTGAATCACACTCGGATGCTGTTGAAGTTTCGCTTCGATTTCCCCGGGTTCTACACGGATCCCGCGAAGTTTCACCTGATGATCATTTCGCGTTAAAAATTCAATAACACCGTCATTTGCGCAACGAACAAGATCTCCGGTTTTGAAAACACGCTCTTCTTTCCCCTCACTGTCGGCATGTATAAAAAAAACCTTGTTGTTAAGATCATTTCTATTCAGATAACCTTCGGTCAGGCAAGGCGTGGCAACAGTTAACTCACCTGGTTCCCCACATGGAACCGCTCGCAGATTGTCATCAACGATTTCGATGGTTGCGTTCGGGACCGCTCTGCCAATAGGTATGGTATGGCTTCCTTCCGGAAGTTCTTCTGGAATGGGATAATACATGAATATTCCTGTTGTTTCCGTCTGTCCGAAAATATTGATCAGTTTCATCGAAACAGGGCAGATTCGACGCCATGCGCGGACAATATCCGCAGGAAGCCGCTCACCGATCGATACAATCTGTTCCAGGTGGTTGGTCAGGAGCAATTCACGCCGGTCTGCATCGAGTTCTTCCAATGCGCGTATACAAAATTTCCAGTAGGAAGGCACCATATCCATCATAGTGACTTGCCTGCGTTTGACCAGATCAAACAGCGCTATAGGATCGGCAATTTGCTGCTCATCTGCAATTACCAGTGCAGCGCCCAACACGAGTGGGATCATTATCTGCCGAACAGACAATGCATAAGTCAGCGATGCTGTCTGGAGATATTTTGTTTTAGGAATAACATTCAATACGCCGGGAACCATATCCGTAAAATGGCGTAGATTTCGTTGTGTTATCGGAACCCCCTTGGGTTCACCCGTCGATCCTGAAGTATATATTATATATACATTCTCTTCTGCTGTTACGGCAACATTCGGATTATCAGAAACATCTGGAAATTGCATTCCCGATTCATCCGGAATACCGATAACTGTAAGATCGAGTCTAGCAAGTTTTTCCACCAGGTGCTCCTGGCAAAGTATGTGTGTCAAACATGCGTCTTTAGTGATAAAGGCAAGCCGCTCATCCGGGCAATCCGGATCAAGCGGCACATATGCACTTCCGGTTTTAATGATACCCAGCAAGGCAGCGATCATCGCCGGTGACCGGCGCATACACAGACCAATATGAGTTCCCGGTTCAACACCATCTTCCATCAATCGATAAGCGATACCATTTGACCAATGGTTCAATTCGGCATAGGTCAGAACCCGCGAATCACCGATAACAGCGGTTGCATCTGGTGACATTTTTGCGTTTGTTTCAATGGACCTGCAAACGGGTACAAATAATTTCTTGTCGGAATTCATCATCAACGGCGTATTCAAAAATATTTTTCGTTTCAGGTCAAGTTTTTTTACGGTGTTTTATCAAATCAACTCAATATCTGAAAATCGCTCCAATCGTATCACCACCCAGTTGCTCGTCATCAAAGGGATATACCGTTCCTCCGCTATTGAGTGTTTCCACGGCAGCCAGGTCGATCAGATCTTCCGCATCGGGTCCGGGCTTATCTTTGATGGTGACGCTGAATGACTTCGAATCCCAAAATCCCCACACTTCGCTGTTCTGTTTGAAAAACATGGTGTCGATCCGGCTTGAACATGCGGCGATGACGATTGTTTTAAGATCGCGCGATGCCAGCCCGGCGTTTTCGTATTCCGTGAATGCTTCCAATTTCATATCCCGTGACTTTTTAAATAGAGGTTCCACGACCTGCCAGGCTTTTTCATGAAGTTTTTCCGGTGAAAGGTTATCCGGGTTACCGTAAACACCCTGATCAATAAGGTTACCATATGTGTTTATGTCTTTGTAAATTGGCTGGAGATATTCGACACTGGCAATGACGAGAGGGGAATTATCGTCGTTGAAAAATTCAGTCAGACCTCGATCGACCGCCTGGAAATACCGCCGAATCTCAGTTTTTGTATCATCAGTGCCGACACCGTGACCGTGAAAAATCACTGACTGCCGACCGGCACCCCCTTTCCCGCCCGTATGAAATTGAAGCTGTTTTTGCGGCAGATCAGTACGGAGCAGTTCCGAAAGACTGGAGGGAACATCCTCCAAATCCAACTCGCTTATGGAATACCGAGTGCCTTGCATCAATCTGACTTTGTTCTGGCTGATGGCCAGGATCATGAACCGCCCGTCACCGCTGAAGACAGGAAGCAACGGTTTGACGTAAAACCGGTTATCCAGAATCACTGCCTTATCGCTGAACACCTGCGGCAACCGGTAAAAGCGCGACATCCCGGGGGATATGAAAACCGCAAGACCATCACTCTGATGCTGCCAGAATTCATTATCTCTCAGAAGAACATCGACCGGCTTCATAAACTCTGCCGCCTCCGCAGCTTTCAATCCGAATGTCTGGAGATTTGATTCAGCCCGGCTCAAAATGTTCTTGAACCGAATCCGGTTTTCCCTGGTTTGCGGACCTTTCCGCGTTGCAGGAATGTACATCGATACACAGGGTCCCTGTTTGGGTTCGATGAGTTCCATGAGTTGTTTACGCGTAAGTAAATCCATAGAATACCTCCTTCAATTAGTATAACAAAAAGAGACCGGATGATAAATTTGTAGGCGGTCATCCACATCGAAACATCGAGAATGCCTGTCAGAATGTAAAGTAAACAGTGGTCCAGATACCGACGGTTCTGATGAGGATTGTTTTATGAGCTTGCCTTACTT
>JAFGJC010000391.1 GCA_016929305.1 candidate division CSSED10-310 bacterium
CAACGTCGTTTTGGGAATTGGCTTCTGGAGCGGCACATCGCAAACATATGGTGATGACGTTGTCACTCCCGGATACACTCAAGCGTTTTCCGGAGTATCTATCAATAAGCATTATTCAGGCAATTTCGCTTCCCGGACTGTTTTCAGCTCTTATCGGATTATTTTTACTGATAAGAAAACACAAACTATTGGGCATTGTTGCGCTTTGGATTGGAATTGCCCACTCCTTCTATGCCGTATTCCTAAATCAGGTCTCTTTAGAAGCAACTCCGTTTGGTATACCTTTGTTAATTGTACTGTGTGTGGGTCTTGCAGAATTTTTGGATGGATTGTTAAAACTCATTTATTCCTTTCATCCTTTGATTGAAAAATTGAGTGCAGTCTTTATCATGTTACTCATTACAATGATAACAATATCCAGAGTGGGGATATCCAATCGTTCCCACGACGACCAGGCTTATCTGTATGGTCGTATGCAACAGGATGTACTGCCGTACCGAGCGGCACTGTTTGTAAATGGTGATGATTCATTATTCATCGGAGCATACCTGCGAAACATAGAGTTTATCAGGCCAGATATTTTCTGGATCGATATCACCGGAAGTATCGACAACAAAATCATACCCAACATCAGTCATTTTGCCGATCAGAGAGCTTTTTTGAGTTATCTTTCGCGGGTTGAAGATAAATATGTCGAGTTATCCGGTGGGCAAGTCTTCTACACTTGGTTGTATGATCCCGAATTTATTCCTGTTGGCGTGGTCTATGCCCCAAGAACCGCAATACCTGAAGTTATTGAAATGGCGAGAGCTCTGCGAAATATCTATTTTACTGAAAATGACATTCCGCAGAATAAGGATTTTCAGTTTCGTCGCACTTTAGCGCAAATTGAACTCATGAAAGCTCATGACTTCATCGTGAATGATAAAGCTGATAATGCTCTGCAGTGTATTGAGCAAGCGGTTCACTGGTGTAGGGATTCCAGCGCAATCTTAACATATAGTGCTGATTTATTAAGGCGTTTAGGACACATACACGATGCGATCACATTATTGGAACAGGCAATCATCATTGAGCCATCCAGTGAGATGGCATATTTCAAACTGGCAAATCTTTACACAATTTCGGGAAACAGTGAAAAAGCACGAAAAGCTCAGGAACAGTATATTCGTTTAATACAAAGATACTTTAATTAATTATAGAATTTCACATACCAGGCGGCGGTTGCTCATCTTCTTCCAAATCCCAGTTCACTTTAAGCCATACTTTCTTTCGCGTGCGTTCCATTTCTTCCAGACTTAATCCGCCGGTCATAACGTTACTTCGAGCATACTTTAAACGCTCCACATCAAAATCAGATTTTGCCAGGTCAGGATTTTCCTTTAACGCCATACTCCACAATTCCGTACCTGGTAACGGTGTGGCCAGAAAAAATGTGGAATAATCCAGGTCAAGCATTTTAGCAAATTGAAACGTGCGCTCCATTTGCTCCACCGTCTCGCCAGGAAACCCATACATGAAAAATCCTTTGGTTTTGATACCCAAATCTTTCATAATGTGAACTAAACGTGATACCCGTTTGTATGGCATGGGTTTTTTAATCATTTTCAGAATTTCTGGATCACCCGATTCAACGGGCAACCACAAGGCATAACAACCTGATTGTCGCATTAAGGTCAGCAGTTCCTCGTCAAGATTATATAACGCGATACCATTGGAACCTGTCCATGATATATTGAGTTTTCTGTCTATCATACCCTGAAATATCATTTTTGCACGCGATCGTTGATGAGTAAGGTTATCATCTTCGATATGCAGCTCTCGAAATCCCATCTTCTTAACTAAAAATTCCATTTCATCTAAGACATTATCAGGGGTTCTGGGGCGAAAACGGCGTCCATGAACGTGATAAGCTGCACAGAAAACACAACGAGCAGTGCACCCTCGGCTGGTAATAATCGTCGTATAGGGAAACTGTTCCAACTCATCACCATGAGGTTTTCCTATTTCTGCATATTTGAATACGGGAAAAAGTTCCCGATCCGGCCAGGGAAGAATATCAAGACCTTGGATCGGTTCAATTGGCGGATTGATAATAATCTCGCCATCGGCAGTTCTGAATGCAACACCTGGAAACCGCGTTAAATCAGCATTTTTTTCAATTTTACGCAGTAGCATTCCCGTGCTGTATTCACCTTCTCCAAGAACAATATAATCAACACTTTTTTTTCTTAGACAATATTCAGGTGCCGAGCTCGGATGGAAGCCGCCAATTAGCGTAATAATGTCTGAATCGACACTTTTAACAAGATCACACACGGAAAGTGCCGAGGGTGCACCGTCGGTAAAAAGATTCGATACGCCGACGACGTCAGGCGCAAAAGAATCTATTCTCTCCCTGATCTGGCTGGAATTTAAACCAAAACGTATTTTTTCTTCACCTAATTCTTCGTCCTGATCAAAGCCTTCAAGCAAAACATCCAGTCCTTGAACCTCATAACCTTCAAGCTTTAACATCGCACCCAGATATCCAAGTCCCAGCGGAAAATCCACGCGTTTGCGTTCTCGGCCTTTATATATAACCCTGGGTGGATTAATGAGCATAATCCGTTTAATTTTTCGACTCATAATGATTCCTTCCGGGATTCTCGACAATCCTGTCAACAACATAAAGAGGGGTTTTGTCCAATCTGAGCAAGATCCGTCGAATACTTTCAAATATCAATCCGGACATCAAAAAAACAACGCCCAAGACAGCCAGCATCAGTGCAATAATTAATCCGTGAATTCCAACGCATCCCAAAAGCTGACAAACGAACCATACCGGCAGAATAATGATTGATGCGAGGAGTAAAATCCCGCCCAGAATACCCAGATACGCCATTTGATACGGTTTGTTTGTGAAGGACAAAACGATATCCAGAAAATAATAAATTAAATTTATCCAATGATATTTTGTTTCTCCAGCTCTTCTTTCAGAATATTTGACCGTTACATGCGTGAATCGAGCTCCCCGCCAAACAGCATAGATCGGGAGATGAGAATGAATCGATGCGTATTTATCCGTACCCGTCAACATACGTTTTCGAAACGCTTGTAATCCACAGCCAATATCTTCAAACTCCACACCAAGAAATTTTGAAAAAAACCGATTGGTCAACCAACTTGGAAATCTGCGTGAAATAATGTTTTCAGCTC
>JAFGJC010000392.1 GCA_016929305.1 candidate division CSSED10-310 bacterium
AACATTTCCGGGCTGGCGCCATTGTTGACCTCGTAGGCACGGACGACGCGTGGGAATTTGGTGCAGAAGATTCCGGTGTCGATGACCAGTCCGATGTACGGAGAATCCAGACGTTTCATCTCTTCGATGAACGCAAGTGTTTCCGGACCATCGAAAGCCATCCCTGCATGGATTTCCAGGGCAATGGTAACGTCGTACTCTTTGCAGTAAGGCAGCAACGGTTCGCAGACCCAGTAAGGGACCATCGAAACCAAGCGGATCATTTTCATGCCCAAGCGGTTTGCCTGCTTGATTTCTTGGATCAGCAAATCGATGCATTCTTTTTTCGTCAGCATGCGGTTGTTGTAGAGGTTGGAGTTCAAGAAGACATCGGCAATGACCGGTTTCACGCCGGTTTTGTCAAGCAACGCGTGCCAGTGATCAACTTCCTCCTGGGATGGATACGGAGCATTTTTGATCATCTGATCCGGCAACATTTCCACGCCTTCGACGTTAAGATCTTTCAGCAATGTCATCAGGTCTTCCAAGTTCATTCTTTTGTTCAGGTATTCGTCCTGCAGGCTGTACAGACTGACAGCGGTTTTGATTCTTGCCATTATTATTTCCTCCTAGTTGTTATTGTTTAGTGGTTATAGCCTTGCTGTTTATGGCAAAATAAAATCAAACGGATCATTACGAAACTAATAGCAATTTCCTTTTATGATTCCCATAACTCAGTACTTCGTCCATATTAGGGGGCATATATGACGAACTGAATCTGTAATCGACTTCAATATCGTGATATCCTGTTGTTAAGCCGCCTAAGACATTTACATGGATGGAAGCTGGCTCCAAAACATTCCATTGGATATCCCCAATTTCCTTCAATTCATCTTGTTTGTATAGCTTTCCGTTTATTTCCCAGGAAATGTCCTCTAATCGGACTGCTTCTCCGTCAACCTTTATATGGATGGATCTAATCTGGGATAGCCATAATCCTCTATAATACATCAGGCGAATATCAAACTGAAAACCAACCACTTCCTGATCCACTACTGTATTTTTAAACCCTCTGGATTGAATGCATTCTTTCTCCAGCATATGCTATCCCTCACTTCCCTAATAAGTTTTTCAACATGATTTGATGCCGTTTAACCTGATCAGATGCATGCCCTGTCACTTCTGCTTTTGCACCTTCATACTCACTGATCAAGTAGCCTTCCCAGTTATGCTTAATGAGTGTTTGTATGATCTCTTCATATGGAATAACAACCTCACGAAAATTTTCATCCATCCTTAAAAATTTTGCATGGCAGCAATACACATACTTCAAAAGCGGTACCAGCTCTTCAACTTTGCTGTGTTCGCATGGAGGGCCCAGAAAATCATTTTCACCAAATCCTACTAAAGCATTATCTCCAGTCTGAAAAATACTGAAATCAATATTTAATCCGAAAAATTCAGTATTCTCTTTTTCGATAAATTCCACATAATCGTGAATCATTCTCGAATCTAAAATAGTTGGACTGTGGATTTCAGGACACATGCGGACATCATATTTTTCTGCCAATCCCAGTGCGCCTTTGATGAATTCACGCCAATTGGATACAGGGGTAAGGGTATCATCAATAACGCCTAATTTTGTTCTTAAAACCTTAAATCCTAGCTTATTTGCAGTTTTGAAATCTCGCTCAAGCATAGCGATGCTTTCTTTAGTAGTGAGTTCCCTGCCTTTATATAACCTGGATTCAACCCAGTGACCATATTCCGCTGGTTCCAATTTAAAGTGAGTCAATTTTTGGTGCCAGTCATCAATCCAAGCATCCGTAACATCAGGATATTTGACGATATGAGAATTTGCCAAGATCTCAATTCCAGTAGCTCCTGTGTCGCAGATGTCTTGCATAATGTCGTCAAGATCCATTGAGACTCCGAACACTTTGTTGTAGCTATATGCAGAAACGCCACGCTTAATCTTATGCTCCATTACTGTTCCTCCCAAGTTTAATCAAATTCAACGACTTTTCCTGTTTCAGCTGATTTGTAGATTGCTTCCAGGATTTGGGTCACGACGATTGCCTGTTCAGGCTTCACCATTGGGTCCGTGTCATTCAGGATCGCATCCACCCACTGTTTGGCTTCAGCATCACGTTGTTCCAACGTAGCCCCTTCGAATCCGAACACACCGCCGGCATCGGATGGTTGCGTCTGTTCCAATTGATTGTGGGCTGCTTTATTGAAGACGACATAGCCCTGATCGATGAAAGCTTTTCCGAACATTTCTGCTCCACCTTCGGTTCCGCAAAGCGTGACTTGGGCTTCTTTCGGATTGATCATGTTGAGCGCCCAAGCAGCCTCCAGGAAGATGGTCGCGCCGTTTTCCATCTTGATCAGTCCGAACGCGGAGTCTTCCGTTTCGAAAGTATCCGGATTCCAAGGGCCGAACATGTTCGCCATCGGATTGTCCTTCAGTTTTTGATAAGTTGATCCCAGTACTGATTTAGGTTTGTAGTTGTTCATGTACCAAAGCGTCAAGTCCAAGGCATGCGTGCCGATATCGATCAGCGGGCCACCGCCTTGTTTCGATTTGTCTGGGAAGACTCCCCAGGTAGGAACGCCTTTACGGCGGATGGCATGCGCTTTTGCGAAATAGATATCGCCCAATTCGCCTTTGCTGCAGGCATCGTAAGTAGCTAAGGAATCGGCACGGAAGCGGTTCTGGTAGCCGATCGTCAATTTTTTGCCGGTGCGTTCAGCAGCATCCAGCATTTCTTTCGCCTCTGCATAGTTGATCGCCATCGGTTTTTCGCACATGACATGCTTCCCTGACTCCAAGGCATCAACCGTGATGTATGAGTGGGAAATATTCGGTGTCAACACATGGATGACATCAATGTCTTCCCTCGCCAGTAAGTCTTTGTAGTCTTCCGTCACTAAAGCATCCGCTGTACCATATTCCTTGGCCGCTTTTTCAGCCCGTTCGATGACCGTGTCACAGAAAGCCACGATTTCCACTTTATCCGATAATTTAGCCAATGCCGGGAAATGCTTCCCGTTGGCGATTCCTCCGCAGCCGATGATGCCGAATTTTAATTTGTTCATGTTATTTCCTCCTTTTGGTTATCGCTTACAAGATTATTCTATTATGAATCGCGCTTTTGCTCTCAACTTTATGAATAAAACTAAATCACACATTTTTATCATTATATATACAATGGAACACTTCTGTTAAATTAAAACCACACATTTTTGCCAGGATAAGTAAAAAAAGATCCCACTGCAGTTGCAATGAAATCTTAATATTGATTTTATGAACTAACGGCATTCGATTAATACTCAACTGAAGATTACTTGTACTGATCTATCCATACCTCTCCGAACATTCCGTTTGGTTCCAAGATGATTCTCTCCGCTCCAAAAATGTTGTCTATCATTTGGTTTTCTCGCGCAGGCGTATTGGCAACTTCGATAACCAACGCATTCATTCCAACCTTACAGCCGTCTGTCAAATCAAACTGATATGGTGGACATAACCTCAGATCGACCAGCTCATTATTTACCCACACTTTCGCATTTTCAAAAACCTCTTCAATTCCCAATAAAATCTGTCCTGACAATGTGTCCAACTCAAAGTTTTTTTCATATTTTGTGATTCCAGAAAAATAGGGATAGATTTCAGACACTGGTTTTAATTCTTCCAGCATTTTTTCATCATGAAATGATGGGTACTCTTTTGATTTTGCAAATGAAAATTTCCAAGAACTGGAAATGTCTTTTCGGGAAATAAGTTTCCTATGAACAAAATCTCCTTTTTTGTCATCTGAAAATACAATAGTTGTTGATTCATATGGTTTAAGAGTGACCGTACAAATCGTGCTGCCGTTTTCGGTTCTTTGTTCAATTGGA